>DASTRD010000290.1:0-12747 GCA_035761425.1 Povalibacter sp. | reverse complement strand
AGACCCGGAGTCTGCGCATCTACGGTGCGCAAGACGCGAATGCGCGCACCAGAATGGGCTGAGGATCTCTAGCGGCTCAGTTCAGCAAGTCCGCCATTTCCAGAACGGATCGCGCCACATCGCCCATACGACGGTTACGCTCCATCGCCATGCGACGCAGCGTGTGATACGCCTCGTCTTCGCTGAGGCCTCGCGCTTTCATCAGCAGGCCTTTCGCGCGCTCGACGAATTTTCGTTCCGTGAGCTTCTGTTGTGCGAGGGTCAGTTCGCTGCGCAGGTTGTTCATGAATTCGAACCGCGCCAGGGCGACCTGCAGAATGACCGGCACGCGCTGCGCATCCAGTCCATCGACCACATACGCCGCAGCGCCGGCACGTACAGCGTGGTGAATGGCCTGTTCGGTTGCATCGCCGGAAAAGATCACCAGCGGCAATGGCTTCTCGCCCATGGCATCGACGATGCGATCGAGCAGATCGACGTCGGGCGAATACGATTCGAGCACGATGGCATCCGCACGCGCCTGCTGCATGGCCACCGCGAGACCGCCGGGATCGGCGATGTCGGCAGTTTCATGGCCGGCCAGCAACAGCCCGCGACGCACGATGTCGGCCCGCTCGGTCGACTCGGCAATGACCAGTACACGCACAGCAGCAATCCGAAGATGTTGGATTGCCGGGAAAGTGCAAGGAGAGTGCCAGCCGGAGGGCGCGGACGCGCCCGGTCGGCTGGCGACCTGGTCAGAAGATGGTGAGCCGCGGGCCGTGTGCTTGTGCTATTCCGCCTCGAGACGCGGGCCCGGATCGATGAACGAACGGGTCAGACCGACGAAGGCCGGCAGCGGCGACTTGATGACGTAGACGGGCACAGCGGCGAGATATTCCACGTAGCGTCCCTTGTCCTCGAACCGGTCGCGGAAAGGCGAGCTGTTGAAGAGCCGGCCGAAGTGCGGAATGACGCCGCCGCCGATGTACAGACCGCCGACCGCACCCAGCGTCAGCACGAGATTGCCGCAGAGCGTGCCGAACAGCGCGCAGAACATGCTCACTGCTTCCATGCAGTGCACGCACGATGCTTCCGCCGCACGACGCGTGATTTCCTTGGGCGCCAGCGTGTCAGGCACGACACGGTCGATGGTGCACAGGGCTTCGTACAGGTTCACGAGGCCAGGTCCCGAGATCACGCGCTCGGCGGAGACATGCGAGAAGCGCTGATGCAATTGCGTCAGCACTGCGATTTCGCGCTCGTTCATGACCGACAGCGTGACGTGACCGCCTTCGCCCTGCAGCGGAATCCAGTGTTCGCCGGAAGGGATCAGTCCCGAAACACCCAGGCCAGTGCCAGGTCCGATGATGCCGATGGCAGCATTCGGCACGGCGCGACCGCCGCCGATAGGTTCGAGTTCATGTGCCGGCAGGTGCCGCACCGCCATGGCGAGCGCGGTGAAGTCGTTGAGAAAAATCATGCGCGACAGTCCGAGCTGCTGACGCACGCGCGCCGCAGAAAACTGCCAGACATGATTGGTCATGCGAATGATGTCGCCGGTGATCGGTCCGGCAATGGCCACGGCCGCTTCCTTCGGGCGCTTGTTGCCGCTCGCGGCGCCGACCTGCGTCAGATAATGCTCGACAGCGGAATGGAAGTCGGGGAAGTCGGCGCACGCCAGAACCTGCTCGTCGTGAGGTTCGCCGCCGTTCAGGAGCGCGAAGCGCGCATTGGTGCCGCCGATGTCGGCGATCAGCCGGCAGGTGCCGTCAAGGTGCCCAGTAGACATCAACAGGCACCTCTTTCTGATGAAGGATGGCTCGCACCGGCAGCTCGGCTGCCGAACCGGGCATGCGCGCCCGTTGATAGACCTGCCACTTCGACTCCCCCTCGATATGCAAAATGATGCGCCGCGCATCCAGCAGCGCCGCGAGATTCAGGCTCACTCGCGCATGCGGCGCCTTCAGCGAATTGACGGCAACGCAGCCGGGCGCGGCAGTTGCATCCAGCGCACGCGACAACGCGAGCGATCCCGGAAACAGCGACGCAGTGTGACCGTCTTCGCCCATGCCGAGCAACACGACATCGAAAGGTCGCGGCACGCGACTCAACGCACGCCATGACCAGTCCGCGCCGGCTTCGGGCGTGGACGCCGGATTTTTCAGCCCGACGAATCGCGCCGGTGCTGCCTGCTCGAGCAGCAGATGACGACGCACCAGACGCTCATTGCTGGCATCGTCATCGACATCCACCCAGCGCTCATCGGCGAGCGTGACCCAGACGCCGGACCACGGGAGCTTCTCGGTGCGCAGTTGCTCGAACAGCTTCAGCGGCGTGCGCCCGCCCGACACGGCCAGACTCGCCGTTCTGCGTACGCCGATGGCCTCTTCCAGATCGACCCGGATCTCGCCCGCGAGCGCGTGCGCCAGCGCAGTGGAATCCGGGAAGCGATGCTCATGGACCCAGCGGGACATGGGAGGGAATCGATTTGCAGACGGCGTGACGGCGGGCGGCGACGAAAGCGCAAGCTTACGACATTGCCCGTACCAGCGCCTGCCGCGACGAGCGGCCATTGATATGCCAACGGTGCATTCGCGGGCAATCTCCCCGGCGTGCGCCCATCACCGCCCGATTACAGTTCATTGCTCCAGGCGAATCCGTCCCGCCCGATCAGTGCGCTGGCCGCAGCCGGTCCCCAGCTACCCGCCGTGTAGGACTTGGGCGATTCGTCATATTGCTGCCAGGCTTCACGGATCGGATCGATCCACTGCCACGCGGCATCGAGTTCGTCGCGGCGCATGAACAGCGTCAGGTTGCCTTTGAGCACATCGGTGAGCAGCCGCTCGTAGGCATCGAGCATGCGGGTCTTGAAGGTCTCGCTGAAATCCAGGCCCAGTCCCACCGGCTTCAGGCGCATGCCTTCGCCCGGACTCTTGGCCAGGACGTGCAGCGTGATGCTTTCATCCGGCTGGAGCTGAATGACCAGACGATTCAGCGCATGCGCCTGATCGGGACGTTCATAGATCGACCACGGCACGTCCTGGAACGTAATGGCGATCTCGGACAGTTTTTCCTGCAGCCGCTTGCCGGTGCGCAGATAGAACGGCACGCCGGCCCAGCGCCAGTTGTCGATTTCCGCCTTGAGCGCCACGAACGTTTCGGTTGTGCTGCTCTCGGGCACGTCCTTCTCGGACAGATAGCCCACGACCGGCGCACCGTTCACGGCACCCGACTTGTATTGACCGCGCACCGTCTTCGTCAGCACTTCGCGGCCGCGCAGCGGACGCAGCGCGCGCAGCACCTTGAGCTTTTCATCGCGCATCGCATCCGGATCGCCCGAGGCCGGCGGCTCCATGGCGATGATGCACAGCAACTGCAACAGATGGTTCTGCACCATGTCGCGCAGCGCGCCGGTCTGATCGTAGAAGCCGGCGCGGCGTTCGACGCCGAGATCTTCGGCAACGGTGATCTGCACGTGCTGAATGCGGCCGCGCTTCCACAAAGGCTCGAACAACAGATTGCCGAAGCGCAGCGCCAGCAGGTTCTGCACTGTTTCCTTGCCGAGATAGTGATCGATGCGGAAGATCTGCTGTTCAGTGAAGATCGCACCGACGCGCTCATTGATGAGTGCCGACGAAGCGCGGTCTTCGCCCAGAGGCTTCTCCAGCACGACACGCGAACATGGCGTGACGAGCCGATGACGCGCCAGCCCTTCGCAGATCGGCGCGAACAGATCCGGACCCGTCGAGAGGAAGAATGCCCGGCAATGCTGGTCGCGATCCTTGAAGTAGCGACCCAGCGACGCAAAGTCACCGTCGACGGTCGCATCGACCTTGCAGTAGGTCACGAGCTTCGCGAATGCCTGCCACTGCTTTTCGTCGAACTCCTTCACGTGGGAGCGGCAGCTGGTTTCCACCTGCGCGAGATATTCCTCGCTCGTCATTTCGCTGCGGGCCGCGCCGATGATGCGCGAACCGGCAGTGAGCTGGCCGGCCAGTTGACGCCGATACAGCGCCGGCAGAAGTTTGCGCAGGGCCAGATCGCCCGTGCCGCCGAAAAGAACCAGATCGAACGCCGGAAGCGGTTGCATGAAATACCCGTAAATACCTGAGCCGCGGAAAGGCGCGCTAAGGTACAGCCGAGCCTGCCGGCTCGCAAATAAGGACCCGCGCGCGTCGGAGGGCATTCTCGCAGCACGCGCCGCTGTCTCCCATGAAATGACCCTCAGAATGCCGCGCCATCCTCGGTCTGACCGGTTTCAGTGCGCAGTCGGGGGTTCCGGAAGCTGGAATCTGCCGCGTGGGGCATGCCTGAAGCAGCCCATACCGCATGAGTACGCAGGCCATCTGCGAGTGCGGGCCGGGGACCGAGTCTCTACAATGCCCTGCATCCCCGCCTGTATCGGAGTATCTGGCCTTGACCGCCGCGCCCCTGCACGACCGCGTCCGTAACGTTACTGAGAGAATTCGCGAGCGCAGCGCCGGATCACGGCGCGATTACCTGGAGCAGATCGGGCAGGCACACAGCCGCAACGCCACCCGCTCGTCCCTGTCGTGCACCAACCTCGCCCATGGGTTTGCCGCTTCCGACAGCATCGACAAGGAAGCGCTGAAGCAGATGCGCTGGCCGAATCTGGCCATCGTCTCGTCCTACAACGACATGCTCTCGGCACATCAGCCGCTCGAGCGCTATCCCACGCTGCTCAAGCTGGCAGCGCGCGAAGCCGGTGCAGTCGCGCAGTTTGCCGGCGGAGTTCCGGCGATGTGCGACGGCATCACGCAGGGCCAGCCCGGCATGGAGCTGTCGCTGTTCAGCCGCGACGTGATCGCGATGTCCACGGCCATTGCGCTGTCTCACAACATGTTCGATGCCACGCTGTGTCTGGGCGTGTGCGACAAGATCGTGCCGGGCCTGCTGATGGGTGCACTGACGTTCGGCCACCTGCCGACCATCTTCGTACCGGCAGGTCCGATGCCTTCGGGCATTCCCAACAAGGAGAAGGCGCGCATTCGTCAGTTGTTCGCCGAAGGCAAGGTGGGTCGCGACGCGCTGCTGGAATCCGAAGCAGCCAGCTATCACTCGGCGGGCACCTGCACCTTCTACGGCACCGCCAACAGCAATCAGATGCTGATGGAGGTCATGGGCCTGCATCTGCCGGGTGCTGCGTTCGTGCCGCCGAACACACCGTTGCGCGACGCATTGACGAGCGCCGCAGCCGCTCGCGCGGCACGGATCACCGCGCTCGGCAATGAATATCTGCCGCTCGCACACACCGTCGACGAGCGTGCCATGGTCAATGCCATCGTCGGACTGCTCGCGACCGGCGGCTCGACGAATCACACGCTGCATCTGATCGCGATGGCACGCGCGGCCGGAGTGATCGTGAACTGGGATGATTTCAGCGAACTGTCAGAGGTCGTGCCGCTGCTGGCGCGCATCTATCCGAACGGCAGCGCCGACGTGAATCACTTTCACGCCGCCGGCGGCATGGGCTTTCTGATCCGCGAGCTGTTGTCCGCCGGACTGCTGCATCCCGACACCACGACGATCATGGGGACAGGACTCGCCGCGTACACGCAGGAACCGTGGCTGTCGCCGAGCGGTCTGGTCTGGCGCGATGCGCCCACCGTGAGCGGCGATGAGAATGTGCTGCGTCCGATCAGCAATCCATTCGGTGCCGACGGCGGTTTGAAGCTGCTCTGCGGCAATCTCGGACGCGCAGTCATCAAGACTTCCGCCGTGCAACCGCAACACCGGGTGGTCGAAGCACCGGCTGCGGTGTTCGACGATCAGGGCGCCGTCATGCAGGCATTCAAGGCCGGCGCGCTCAATCGCGATTGCGTGGTGATCGTGCGCTATCAGGGACCGAAGGCGAACGGCATGCCCGAACTGCATCAGCTCACGCCCGCCATGACATCGCTGCAAAGCAAAGGCTTCAAGGTCGCACTGGTCACCGACGGTCGCATGTCAGGTGCATCCGGCGCCGTGCCTGCGGCGATTCATCTCACGCCCGAGTGTCTGTCTGGCGGACTGCTCGGGAAGGTCCGCGATGGCGATGTGGTCACACTCGACAGCTATACGGGTGTCCTGCAGGTTCACGTGCCGGACAGCGAACTGGCCAGCCGTCCAGCGGCAACACCCGATCTGCGCGGCAATCAGAGCGGCATGGGTCGCGACCTGTTCGCTACGTTCCGCGCCGCGGCCGGCGATGCGGAAATGGGAGCGATGGGGTGCAGGTGAGGGAGAAGACGGCTGGCCAACTGGTTGGCTGGTCCGGTGGCCAGAGGTCAGAGTCAGGCTGGTCGGCTGGATGACTGGCCAGAAGGTGAGAAGGTCAGAACGTCGGCACAGCCAGGGATTGGCTGATCTGGTTCGTAGCGATTGCGTTATCCCGCTGCGCGTTTGACGGCGGGAGGCGGATCGGCGAGCAGATCCAGTTGTGGCGATTCCGACGCTGCAGGCTGTGCTTGCGGAGCGAGTTCGACGTCGGGAAACAGCGAAGCCTGCGGCGACAGCTCGGGCGATTCAGCGAATTCGACAGTCGGCATGCTCGCCGACGCCGCGACGGGTTCGGGTGTGGTCGCGGCGGGTGACGCTGCTGACGAACTTGCTGTGGCAGTTTGCTGCGGAGATTCTGGCGCGGCGAGGGGCTCGGGTGTAGGCGCAGCAGGTGCTGCAACCGGTGAACTTGCTGCCGCAGGTTGCTGCGACGATTCGGCTGCGACTTCGACACTCGGCATCGCCGGCGCAGCGACCGGTTCGGGTGTAGTCGCGGCAGGTGCCACTACCGGTGAAGTTGCTGCGGCAGGTTGCTGCGGCGGTTCGGCTACAAACTCGACACTCGGCATCGTCGCCGGCGCAGCAACGGGCTCGGGTGTAGGTGCAGCAGATGCCGCGACCGGTGAACTCGCAACTGCGGGCTGCTGCTGCGGCGGTTGCGGAGCCACGACCGCCGGTTTCTCTGCCGGCTTCGCACCGGGCGCGATCGCAGCAACCTCCACCTGCAGTTCTTCGGGCGACAGCAGCTCCTCGCTTTCATCCGCCACGCCCCGCGCGCGTTCGAGCATTGCGTTGCGAGCGACGACCTTCTCTCTCGACATGTCCTCTTCGAAAATTTCCAGCACGTCGCCTTCGCGCGGCGGCGGTGCCTGCACGACGGGCTCCGGCGCAGGTTCAGGATCGGGCTTGAGCTTCTTGTAGGTGACACTTTCCTTCACCTTCGCCTCCAGCGAATCCGGGTCGGAAAGATCCTGCATGGCGACCGTCGCCTTCGCCTTGCGCTCCTTGATGACGATCTGCATGTCCGGCGGCGGCGCCGGAATGGACGGATCGATCTCCTGCGTCGGCACGTCATTGGTCGCGAGCGCCTGCCGTCCGACCAGATCGAAATACAGCTGCAGGTATTTCTGCATCGAGCGCACATACACGAAGTGCGTGAGCGCATGTTTGCGCGCGCCCTGCACCATGAATGCGCGCTTGTCCTGAGGCATGTCCATGACACGCCTGATGCCTTTGATGAAGGCACCCGGATTGCCGGGTTCGACGGCCACACCGAACTGACCGATCACTTCTCCCTGTGCACCCATGCCGGTTGCCACGCAGGGCAGCCCGCACAGCATTGCCATGACCAGCGTCAGCCGACCGCTGTCGGTCAGTGAACTGGAACAGGCGAGATCGCAGGCATTGAAGAACGCGGAAACATCGGACCATTCGCCAAGCAGGTGCGTGCGCGTGCCGAGCGTGCCGCCGCCCACCAGCGCCATCAACGGTCCGTTGCCCTTCTGCACGCCGTGACCGGCAAGCAGCAGCGATACGTTCGGATGTGTCTTGATGAGTTCGCCGGCTGCCTTGATGAGCGTGGCGTGATCGTGCTGCGGCTGGAACGGGGCGATCATGCCGATGACGAATTGCTCACCGCTGAGGCCGAGCTCTTCGCGCACCTTCTTGCGGGCGGCAAAGTCAGGCTTGAAGCGCATGGGATCGACGCCGGGCGCGATCACTGCATGGCCGTCTTCGGGAAAACCCGCACGTCGATGCAGCATGGCCGAAGCTTCGGAGGTGTAGACGAAGCGATCGACCCGCGGAGAAAACTTCGCGGCGAGTTTCAGTTTCTGCCGATCGATGAGGCCGGCGGTCTTGAGCAGCGGCGCCGTTTCCGACGGCGAGACCACGACCTTCAGTGGCCAGTCGCAGCGTGAGCGCGCTGCCAGCGAGAGCAGCTGCGCCGTATGACCCCATGCCTGAATAACGTCGGGACGGAATTCGCGGACCGCACGCAGCAACTCGCCGAACGCGCCCCAGGTGAAGCGCTTGCGCGAGAACGCGATGTCATGCACGGGCACGCCGTTCTGGCGCAGCACCGGACCTGCGGTGAATCCCGGCGCAAGCGAGACCACCTGAGCCTTGACACGATGCTTCGGCATGCGTGTGAGCAGCGGCATGAACAGTGACAGCTGAGTGGCCGGGCTGATCCCGCCAGCGCTCACGACATGCAGCACGCGTATGGGTCGGACAGTTCCTTCGGCCACGATTGACGCAACACAAAACCGATGACCGCAAAATCGTAACAGTAGTGTGAATGCCGACGGACGATGCAGCTCGTGAATTGTTAAGCCGGCCACACTTCACGGGTGACAAGAATTGGCAGGTCGAGAGCTGAGTCACACACGAGCAGGCAAACTGGCCGACTGTTCGGCTGGCCAGGCTGGCCGGAAATTGAGAATCACGCGAGAGCTCGCACAAGACACAGAGCCTGTGCGAGGACCTCACTGCGCGCTATGCCGCCGCGCCCTGACTGGTCACGCCGCCGATCAGCACCAGACGCATCGCCTCCTCCACCGACAATTCCGTCTCTTCGAGTTCCGACTTGTGCAGATACAGCGTGTAGCCGCCGATCTGGTAGCTCATGGGGAAGTACACGGCGACGATGTCCTCGCTGTCTGCACCGAACAGGCGTGGATTCAGATGATCCTCGGTCACGAATCCGATCAGCCGTGCGGAGCCGAAGTGCCACAACACCACGCGCTTCAGATCCCTGCCCTTGCCGCTCGCCGGCAGAAAGCGGGTGAAGTCCTTCAGAGCACCGAAGATGGTCTTGACGATGGGAATGCGGGCCAGCAATGACTCGCCGTAGCGGAGCAGACGCCGCACCACGTACGCATCGACCAGCACGCCGACGAGCAGCACGACCAGGAACGCGAAGAGCAGTCCCAGGCCCGGCACGTACTGGCTCTTCGGCAGAAAGACCCGCAGCGGTCCGCTGAGAATGGACTCCGCAGTGACTGCCAGCCAGTACACGGCGTAAATCGTGAGCGCGACCGGCAGCACGGCCGCGAGGCCTTTGACGAAGGTATTCCACAAGCGACGCATGAGCTCTCCGCACGTTCGGCCACACAATCCGTTGCGAAGTATGCGGCCGACTGCCGGAGAAGAGAAATCCGCGCCGACTCGCGCCGCACATCGCGTGAAACCGCAGCCAGCACGGCGCATCGATACGCTAAGATCCCGGTGCTTCCGATCAACCCGCTCGCCGCGATGTTCCGTTCCGATCTCGTGCAGTTTCTGCAATTGCTTCCGATGAGTCTGCTGGCAGCCATGATGCTGGCGCTGCCGGCTCATGCTCGCGATACGCCACAGCTGCCACCGGTACTCGTCAAGGCCATGCGCCAGGCGGGCATTCCGGAGCGCAACGTCAGCATCCTGGTGCGCGACGCGGCGACCGACGAGCCATTGATCGAACTCAATGCAGCCCAGCCGCGCAGCCCCGCTTCGACCATCAAGGTGCTGACGACGTTCGTCGCGCTCGACTCTCTCGGGCCCAACTACACCTGGAAGACACGCGCCTATCGCTCGGGCAGGTTGACCAACGGCGTGCTCAGCGGCGATCTCGTGCTGGTCGGCGGCGGCGATCCCTACATGACCAGCGAGCGTTGGTGGAGCTTCGTGCAGGAACTGCGTGCGGCGGGCCTTGCCAAGATCAACGGCGACGTCGTGATCGACAACCGCTATTTCGCATCCATTCCCGGTACACGCAGCGAGTTCGACGACAAGCCCTGGCGCAGCTACAACGTTCTGCCCGATGCATTGATGGTGAACTTCCAGACATCGCAGTTCACATTGAGCGCGAGTGCGCAGCGCAACCGGCCCTTCATCAGTGTGAATCCGCTGCCGGCCAATCTGGTGATCCGCAACGAGGCGCGCGTCAGCGGCGGCAAGTGCACCAACGGTCTTGATTTCGATACGCCGGACACCGGCGATACAGCGACAGTGACGATCAGCGGAACGCTGTCGATCGCCTGCGGCAACGTCGTCGCCAGCCGCGCCATCATGACGGCGCCCGACTTTGCCTACGGCACGTTCCGCACGTTCTTCACTCAGTCCGGCGGCGCCATCGATGGCGGGCTGCGTGTTGCACCGCTGCCGGCAGATTCCATTCTGCTCGCGACGTACGATTCATTGCCCATGGCGGAGATCATTCGCCTGGTCAACAAGTTTTCCAACAACGTCATGGCGCGCACGCTGTTGCTCACGCTGGCCGCCGAACGCTCGGGCGCGCCGGCCACAACGGAGAACGGCCGCGCTGCCATACGTCAGTGGCTGGCGGATCATCAGATCGCGATTCCTGGTCTGGTGCTGGAAAACGGATCGGGCCTTTCACGCAGCGAACGCATCACTGTCCAGGGACTGGCCGATGTACTGGACGTCGCCTGGCACAGTCCCTTCATGCCGGAGTTCGCAGCGTCGTTGCCGCTGTCGGCGACAGACGGAACCTTGCGCAATCGCTTTCAGGCCGCGGGCATGCAGGGACGGCTGCGACTGAAGACCGGACGCATCGATGACGTGACGGGCCTCGCCGGTTTCGTCAACGCGGCATCGGGCAGAACCTTCATCGTCGTGATTCTCATCAACCACCCTGGCGCGCAGAACGGTGCGGGTGACATCGTTCAGGCGGAACTCATCCGCTGGATATTCAGTCGTTGAGCGCGCAGGGAAAAGTTCCCTGCCATGTTGTAGTGAATCCTTGGCGCTGATCTGTTGCAGCGACACCTCAATCCATCTGCGCGAGCGTGCTGGTGTCGCATTCCTCTTGAAGCACTGTCTTCTGCGGAACCGGCCGCACATGCATGCGTTGTGACAGCACGTCGTTGCTGGTGCCGTATGCAGCAACACAACGGTTTCAACTCACAGAGGAAGATCATCATGAATCGAGCCATAGCAACAGCGACGCTGCTGGCCCTGACTGGCATGTGGGGCGCAGCGCATGCACAGGAAAACGACAGCGGTTTCTACGTCGGTGCCGGTGTCGGTCAATTCAATGTGAAGATCGACGACATCGACGACACGGACGACGCCATCGAACGGCTCGACGATGACGACGCCTCGTACAAGTTGTTTGCGGGTTACCGGTTCAACCCGTACATCGCGCTCGAGGCAGCGTATATCGACTTCGGCGAGGTCAACGATGAATTCCGCGGCTCAGGTTCGAGCGGCGACTATCGCCTCAAGATGAGCGGCTTCGCACCGTATGTCATAGGCACGCTGCCGCTCGGACCGGTCGAGCTTTTTGCAAAGGCTGGTTACTACTTCTATGACGTCGATGTGCGTGCCGACCTCGACGATCTCGGCGGCGACGTATTCAGTTCGAGCAGCAGCGAAGAAGATTTCCTGTACGGCGCAGGCGTCGGCATGACCTTCTTCGACCATCTGAACGCGCGACTGGAGTACGAGAAGATCGATTCCGACGCCGTGGATGACGCCGATGCCCTGTGGCTGTCAGCCGCATGGCGCTTCTGATCGGCATCTTCTGACCGTCACTGACGAGGCCCGCTGTCCCGGCAGCGGGTCTTTCTCATGGGCGCTGCGCCACCGATGCAATCAAGCGATCCCATTCGATGTGTCGCTGCGAAGGTGCAGGCCGTGGGCCTGGAAAGGTTTCATCGAGAATCTGCAGCTCACTGATGTTGTCGAGCGTGGCCCAGCGCCAGCCAAGCGGAGCACCTGAGCGACTGCGACCGCCCACCTGGTAGAAGAACAGTCGCGGCACGCCCTTGTGAATGCCGTAATCGTGCGGCTCGGCAATGCGCTGACAGCCATTGAGCATGAACCGGACCAGCGCGCGCCGGGCAATGGCACTACGCAACAGTTCGTCATTGCCGGTCGTCATGAAAGATGCAGGCCCGGACCCAGAACGAAGATATGAATGAGTGCGGCGATGGCGCCGATAACAATCCACGGCACGCTGCGCGGCATCGGGGCCAGCGGGTCCGAGGGCGACACGAACGCAGGGTTGCGCAGCAATTGCGGGCCCCAAAGCAGTCCCGAAGTCCCGCCGAGCGAGGCTGCAACACCCGAGATCAGCAGGATCGCTGCGGCATTCGGATCGAACAGTCCGCCCACCAATCCCAGCGCGCCACCAGCAAAGTACGCGAGCATCGTATAGCCGTACGCTTCACGCGCGCGCTGCGGCGCGGGTGACGTCAGTCGACTGCCGATGACCTGCATTGAGTAGCGCACCGCCAGCCAGTAGGACACGCCGCCTGCAACTGCGAGCGCGCCACGCCACAGTCCGTCGCCAGGCAGGCCGGCGACGACGACGGCCCAGTCGCCCACACCGCCCAGCCCGGAGAACATCAGATAACCGGTGGCCTGCAGCAGCGAAATCGTGGCCAGCAACCAGCAGAAGAACCACCTCGCCGGTCGCGAGGCACGGGTACGCCGCAGCCAGAAAAATCCGACGAGAGCGATGATGGCATTCATTATCGAACC
>DASTRD010000289.1:0-2527 GCA_035761425.1 Povalibacter sp. | reverse complement strand
GTGCACGCCGATGTACTGGATCGTGTCTTCGGGCTGCGCACCGTAGGCGCCCGGCATGCCGAAATAGTCCACTTCGCTGCCAGGCTTCGTCGTCCCGCTGGCATCGACGATGGGATAGCTCGCGATATTGCCGGCGAGCCCGAGGCGAACCAGATCGGTGAGGCGCAGCAATGCCGCCTTCTCATCGCCCGCCGATCCGCCGAAGGTTCCGTTCGGCTCGACGTACAGTCCGGTGGCGAAACCCTGATCGCGGCGCGGACTGAACGGTCCACCGCCACGCACCGCGTCGCGGATGCGATCGGAGAACGAGCCGATTCCAGTGCCGGCCATATTGACCTGCGTGGCATTCACGCCCCGACCGTTGTTGGCCATGACGCCGAAGTTCCAGGCTTCCCCATACATATATATGGATCTGCCGTCGACGCCGTCGCGGGCGGGTGTCAGCGCATTTAGCGCCGCACGCACCTTGAGCATGCTGGACTTCAGGTGAAAACCCATGATGTCGAAGCGGAAGCCGTCGACCTTGTATTGACGTGCCCACAGAACCACGGAGTCGACCATGAGTTTTTCCATCATGGCGTGCTCGGTTGCGGTATCGGCACAGCAGCTCTCATTGAGTACCACGCCGTCGGCGTTGAGACGGTGGTAGTAGCCGGGCACGAGCTTGTCGAGAATGGAGTTCGGATTCTGGCCCGCCGAGTTGGTGTGGTTGTAGACGACATCCATGACGACACGCAGTCCGCTGCGATTCAGCGATTGCACCATCTCGCGGAACTCGCGGATGCGCGCAGCACCGTCCGGATCGGTGGCGTAGCTGCCTTCGGGCACGTTGTAATGCAGCGGGTCGTAGCCCCAGTTGAAACCATCGCGCCCCGCCGTCGCCATTACCAGCGCCTGTTGCTCCGGAGAATCCGGCGGCAGGCTTGCGAGCGTGGTTGACGAGGGCGACTCCCACGTGGATCGGTCTTCATTGATGGTCGCGAAATCGAACGCCGGCAGCAGATGCACGTGGGTGACGCCCGCTGCTGCCAGTGTGGCGAGATGGCGCATGCCATCCGACTGCGGCAGCGTGAACGCGTCGTACGTGCCGCGCAGTTTCACGGGCACCGTGGCATCGGTGGCGCTGAAATCACGCACGTGCAGTTCGTAGAGCACGATGTCCTCGGGCGCAGCCAGGAACGGCTTGTTCAAGCTGCGCCAGCCGCGCGGCTGCAGCGCCGGATCGTCGAGCGAGATGATCTGGCTGCGCGTGCTGTTGCGCGCGAGCGAGACCGAGTACGGATCGGTGACGACGTTGGTTTCGATCCGGTTCGTTGCGCGCACGAATACTTCCGCCTCGAACAGGTAGTACTGGCCGTAGACGCTGCCCGATGGAGCCGTGAAGCTCCAGATGCCGCTGCCGGGATCGAGTGTCATGGCATACGTCGTGTACGGCGTGGCGGGGCTGGAGTCGGCAAACAATCTCACCTTGAGGCTGCGCGCCGTCGGCGCCCAGACACGCAACGTCACCTGACCCTGCCTGAAATCAGGTCCGAGGACCGCTGGGGAGGCTTTCGCGGAATACAGATCGTCGAGCACACCGGGAATCTGCAGAGACGTGGCATCGACACCGTGGTTATTCCTTACTGCGCCGACGGCAAGCTGACCTTTCAGGCTTTCGGCCGCTGCGGTAATCGCCTCAGCGGGCAGCTTGAATGCGGGCAGACCTGCAAGATGTGGAAACCTGGCGCGCAGTGCCGTCGACAGGCCTGCCGGATCGGGCACGAGTGTCCACGATCGCGAGTTGGTGCCGGCCACGACGCCCGTGCCGCCCAGAGTCAGCGCGCCCTGCGGATCGGCGAACAGGGTGACCTCCGTATCCGCCGGAACATTCCAGGCAATCGTGTCGGCGGACAGCCAGTACGCCTGTGCCTTGGAAAGATCGCCGTGAATACCGCCAACGACGATCTGCAGAACCTTCGTGGTGGCGTTCCACTGGAAGGCCACCTCGGTGCCGTCCGCGGGCACGACAAATTCGATGTTCGCGCCGTTGGCTGCGCCGCCCTGACCGTAGTTCACGTCCCAGGTGCCGTTCAGCGCAACCTTTGCCTGATATGCACCGGCAGGCAGGGCGCTGGTGCTGAAGCTGTAAATGCCGGTGCCATTGATGTCCTGCAGCCAGGAGCGCATGCAGCCTGGATCCCAGTCTCCACTGCAGCCCATCTCGCTCTGGAAGTCTCCCGCGACGGTGGCGATCACCGAGCTGACGTTCTCCGTGATCCAGTGAGTCTTGTCGTCGTAATAGAAAGTGACGCTCTGCGGCGCAGCCGTAGTGAGCGGAATGTTCGGGCCGTTCTGCTGGGCGTGCAGCCCGTAGTTCACATCCCAGGTGCCGTTCAGCGCCACTTTGTATTCGTAGGACCCGGCAGGCGCGATGCTGAAGGTGTTCTTCCAGATGTCGCTGTTCGCGTCGTAGACCAGTTGCGTCGCTGCGCACGCGGGATCCCAGTCACCGGCGCAGCCAGCCTCCGATTGATAGTTGCCGGGC
>DASTRD010000288.1:0-3128 GCA_035761425.1 Povalibacter sp. | reverse complement strand
GGGCGGCCCCACTCCCTGGGGCACGTGGCTGTCATGCGAAGAGCATCCGCACGGCCTGGTATGGGAATGCGATCCGCACGGTCGGACACCTGCCCGGTCCTGGCCTGCTCTGGGCGCGTTCACGCATGAAGCCGTTGCGATCGATCCCGCAACGATGCAGGCGTATCTCACGGAAGATCTCGCGGACGGGCGCTGGTACCGCTTCACTCCCGATCGTCGCAACACGCAGACCGGCGTTCCTGATCTTTCCAGCGGAACCCTCGAGGCGGCGCATTGGGACGGTGAATCCACGGGCCGGGTGCAGTGGCATCGCGTCGAGGATCCGCAAGGGCGCGACACGCCGACGCGTCTGCAGGTTCCGCGGGCCACTGTCTTTCGGGGCGGGGAAGGATGCTGGTACGCACAGGGAACTGTGTTCTTCACGACCAAGCATGACAATCGTGTCTGGGCATTCGATATCGCAAAGCAGAGTCTTCGCATCCTCTATGACGCCAGTCGGTTTGCAGATCCCGTGCTCTTCGGCGTCGACAATGTCACCACCTCAGCGGCCGGAGATGTGGTCGTGGCTGAAGATGGTGGAGACATGCAGATCGTTGCGATCACGAAGGATGCAGTCGCGCCGATCGTGCAGCTCGAAGGCCATCGTCAGTCGGAAATCACAGGTCCCGCGTTCGACCCGTCCGGCACGCGCCTGTACTTCAGCTCCCAACGCGGCGCGACGGGAGACTCAGGAGACGGCGTGACCTACGAAGTGTCAGGACCGTTCTTGGGCTCGTAGAAGGTTGTTCATCCGTCGGGATGTCCATACCGACATGGCTACTCGTTACGACGACGGCGGTAGCGGTGCTGTCTCCGCGCGAGCCGGTCGCGTCACATAGTAGCGGCCAAACGCGAGACCGATGACGCCCGCAGTCAGTGAAGCCAGCAGGACGCCCAGTTTGGAGGCGGCAAGCAGCTGTGCATCGGCGAAGGCGAGTGTCGCGATGAAGATGGACATCGTGAAGCCGATGCCTCCCAGACAGCCGACGAGTATCACACCCGACCACGTCACGCCCGCAGGCAGCTGACACCAGCCAAGTCTCACGGCGATCCAGGTGCCGCTGACAATGCCGACGGGCTTGCCCAGGATCAGTGCCGCGGCCACGGCGATCATCACACTGGCGGCGGCGCCTTGCGTCACCGATACATGGGTCAGGCTCACGCCGGCATTCGCGAGCGCAAACAAGGGCATGATGAGATAGGCGACCCAGGTGTGCAGCGCCATCTGAACTCTGGTAACCGGCGGCAGCAGTTCACGCTGGGCCTGGCGCAGTTTCTTCAGCGGCTCGGAGAGCTTGTGAGGATCTCTGTAATCATGCTCATCCAGTCGCGCCTTCAATGTGGAGAGCGCCAGTGACGCAACGTCCAGTGGAGATTCGCGCATGGGACGTGCTGTGACCGGCGTGAGCAGCCCCAGCACGACGCCTGCGAGCGTGGGATGTGCGCCCGTTTTCAACAATCCGAGCCACAAGGCTGCCGCGGGGATGATGTAAACAAAGGCGTTGCTGATCCCGATGGCTCGCAATGCGAATACCAGCAATACGCCGGTCCCGGCGAGTATCAGACCGGAGTATTCCAGTCCGCCGGAATAGAACACGGCAATGATGATGACTGCGGCGATGTCGTCGATGATCGCAATGGCCAGCAGAAAGATGCGGATCGATCCGGGGATCGATTTCCCCAGCAGGGCGAGAACACCGACGGCGAAGGCGATATCCGTCGCCGTCGGGATTGCCCATCCCTGACGAGGAAGCGGTTCAGCATTCAGGGCCAGGAAGATCATGGCCGGAACGGCGACACCTCCCGCCGCCGCGGCGAGCGGCAAAGCGGCCGCCCGAATGTCAGCAAGGGCTCCCTCATGAATCTCGCGGCGGATCTCCATCCCGACGACCAGGAAGAAGATGGTCATCAGTCCATCGTTGATGATGAAGTGGAGCGTCTGTGAGACAGCGAAGTCGCCGAAGGCAAATGTCAGTGGCGCGTGCCAGAAGTGATGGTACGAATCGGCGAGGGGAGAGTTGGCCCAGATCAGTGCGATCGCCGCGCAGGCGAGCAGGACGATGCCGCCGAAGGCCTCGACGTGCAGATATCGTTCGACAGCATTGAAAACACGATCAGCGACGACGTGCGCAGCCGGCACCGTCGCATGACTTTGGGGTCGATTCATGCGCAGGACTCCGCGGTTGGCGGCCCGACCAACCCGATTTCCTGTCGAACTGCGGAAGTGCATATCGACACCCGTGACCATTAGATCCCGGCCAGGGCAGATCTTCAACCTGGTGGTGACAGACGAGAGCCTGCGGCGCGGCTGCTGATGTCGGTTGCGATGCAAATGTAGATGCGCCTGGAGGTCTGCGTGTCTTCGCAATTTCCTTCGTGGCGACGCGCCAGGACAAATGAAGCCGGATGGCGAAGTCACCCTCGGTGGCGCGGGGTAGGCAGCGGACCCTGACCTGGGCAGACATCACGAGCGTCAGTGCGGCGGACAGCACCAATCAATTTATCTTTAATCTCTCGGCGATGCTACGTTACGCCTCATGGATGGCCTGATCGACGTACCCGCCGGCGGCGGCACTGCAATGCGTTTGCAACGCGGCCAGCACCTGCGGCTCATCGATCCGCAGGGCGGCCAATCCGGCGACCTCATGGCATATTCCCCCGACGGCCGCCACCGCATGTCGAACGGCCGCATGTTCGACTACGGTGGCCACATCTTCCTGTCGACCGGCGACGTCATCTGGTCCAACCTGAGCGAGCCCATGTGGACCATCGTCGATGACCAGGTGGGCCGGCACGATTTCCTCTATGCATCGTGCAGCCTCGAGATGTATCGCAAGCAGTACGGCGTCACCGGCTACCACGCCAACTGCCACGACAATCTCTGCCAGGGCCTGCGCGAACTCGGCCTTGAGCCGGAACCACTGCCTACGGCATTCAACTTCTTCATGGCGGTGAACGTGGACGCCGAAGGGCGGCTGTCGTTCGAGCCGCCACGCTCGCGCGCGGGGGATTCGATGGTGCTGCGCGCCGAGATGGATCTCGCCGTCGTGGTGACTGCGTGCCCGGCCTCCACCTGCAACGGCGGCGCG
>DASTRD010000287.1:0-4940 GCA_035761425.1 Povalibacter sp. | reverse complement strand
GCAAACGAAATGATCGTCGTGCTGCCGGACTCGAAGACGGTGCACAACGGTTCGATGTATTCCAGTTCGGTCACCACCGGCGACTTCGAGAACTTCATCGCGCATGACGTGGTGAACTACATCGACTCGCGTTATCGCACGTTGCCGAAGCGCGAAAGCCGCGGCCTGGTCGGGCACTCGATGGGCGGCTATGGCGCCACGCGCATCGGCATGAAACATGCGGACGTCTTCGGCAGCCTCTACATCATGAGCCCCTGCTGCCTGTCCTCGCGCGGCGCGCCGCCGGCCGAGATGGAGAAGGATCTCGAAGCCGTGAAGACACCGGAGGACTCCGCCAGGCTGAACTTCTTTGCTCGCGCCACGCTGGCCACGGCTGCAGCCTGGTCGCCCAATCCGAACAACCCGCCGCTGTATCTCGATCTGCCGTTTGGCGACAAGCAGGAGCAGGTGCTGGCCAAGTGGACCGCAAACTCACCGCTCGCCTTCATCGATCAGTACATCGCGGGTCTGCGCCGTTACAAGGCCATCTCCATCGACGTCGGCGATCAGGACGGGCTGCGCGTCGACACTGCCAGGCTGCACGACATTCTCGATCAGTACCGCATCGCGAATACATTCGAGGAATACAAAGGCACGCACACGAGTGCGGTGGCCGTGCGCTTTCAGAATTACGTGATGCCGTTCTTCAGCAAGAACCTGTGCTTCGAAGCGCAGTGCCGGGCGAAGTAATCGCACTGCACGGATACTGACACTCTGCCTCTCTCCTTCCCTTCCGTATTCATCGGGGGGAAGGCAGAGGGGCAGTCTCATCCGCCTTTTTTCCTCACTGCCAGTACGCCGTCGCCTTCCAGCCGTGTGGTGAATCCGGCGGCGCGCAATCGCCCGGCCACTTCATTCGGCACATCCCTGCCGCTGGTCAGCCGATTCGGCGTGCCGGTGTAATGAAACAGCATCCCGTTGCGACGCAGAACCCGCGCGAGCTGATCGTAGAAGCGCTGCGAATACAGTTCGCCGGCAATGCCGAAGCGCGGCGGGTCATGCAGGATGGCATCGACTGATCGATCCTCGATGGTCTCGATGCGCTGCGCGATGTCGCCGAGTTCCAGTGTCAGGCGCAGATCGTCCGGCGGCGGCGACCACGGATTGAGCGTACGCAGCCACAGCACATCGGGATTCTTCTCGAACGACGCGACGCGCGCAGCCTGACCTTCCAGACACCACGCCGCGAAATAGCCAAGCCCGCCGCAGGTATCGAGAATGGCTTTGCCGCGCGGCTGGATCAGGGACACCTTGCGCTGCGCATCCAGCCACGGCGACACCTGCTCCGTCGGCAGCATCTTGATACCGTCGATCTCGAAGGTAGGCGGCCCCCACGCGGTCGGGACGAGTTTGATGAGCGACTGGGAAAAGCGTGCAACCGGCTCGAAACCCGTGCCGGTCCAGTGGTAGATCGTGCGCTCCTTGCACCGATCGAGATATGGATAACGCTGCCCGCGCCAGCGCCAGCCATCCGCCGCCACCTCGACCGTGGTCCTGGATCGTTCGAGATCCAGCGAGCACGTCAGTGCGGCTGCACCATCGCGAACGGCGGCAAGCAGTGCTTCGTGAACAGTGAGCGTCAGCAGAGGACTCATGAGGGCCGCGAGCGTAACAGACGCCGCGCGCCCTCATGAGCGGATGCTGGTGCACTCAGGTGCGCGCCGCCATCTGCTCGTTGATGGCGAGCTGTTTGCGGAACGGCACATCCGAACGCAGGTAGGTCGCAGCACGCCACACCCACTCCAGTGGTCCGTAGAAGAAGCGGCGGAACCATGCGTGTGCCAGCCAGATCTGCAGACACCACAGCACGACACCCAGCGCGGCACTGGCCGACTGACCCAGCCACGCATAAGCGCCGGCACCGAACCCGTAGTACAGCGGCACCAGCAGGAACGACTGGAACACGTAGATGGTCAGCGTCATGCGACCGCACGGTGCGAGCAACCTCACCACGCGTGCGACAGGCGCCAGACGATACAGTTGCACCAGCGCCATGACCGTCAGCAGCATCAGTGAGATATTGCTGTACGAATCCAGCACCGCTCCTGCGCTCGGCGAAGCGATGGCATCGGCCAGCGCCGACTTGAAGACCAGCAGCAATGTCGCCAGCACCAGCAATCCGACGAACAGATTGCGATGCAGCGAGCGGTAGCGATCGAGCTCAACGAAGAAGCCGATGCGGCCGAGCACGAAGCCGAGCACCGACAGGCCGGCAATGTTCCACAGGCGTCCGCTGTTCACCATGAAGGCCCATTTGCCAAGCTGACCATCCACGGCGTTGACATTGAGCACATCGGCAAACGAACCGTGGGCGTACGCATTCATCAGGGTGTCGTGCACCGGCGGATCCCAGCTGAACCCCAGCGCCTGCAGAACCATCAGCGGACCCTGGAGCACGAAGAACGCCGCGATTGCCACCAGCAATGCATTGCCGCAGCGATACAGAGGCACCAGCAACAGACCGGTGACTGCGAGGATGGTCAGCACGTCGCCGCCATACACGAGACTGTGGATGTAGCCGATCGCAAGCAGCACCATCAGCCGCCAGACGAATCGCGCACGGAAATCGACGCCGCGCCGGGCCTGGTTTTCCATGAGGATGAAGAAGCTGACGCCGAACAGCAGGCCGAACATCGCGTAGGACTTGCCGCCGAACAGAAAGAACATCGCCGAATTGACGGCGTTCGGAATCGGATTGGCCCAGTAGAGTTCGTAGTACTCCACCATGTGGATCAGGAACAGACCCATCAATGCATAGCCGCGCAGGGAGTCGATCAACTCGATGCGCTCGGGACGATACGTTTGCGCTGCAGACCTGCTTTGCATGGCAGACCTTCTTATAGTGATCGTTGTACTGACATCGCTGTCATGACTGACGCGGGCATTGTGCCCGGAGTGCCAGCCGAAATCACGCCGGAATGCGGACCGATCCGGCCATGATCCGCTGAATCTGATGTCGGTGGGTCTGCTGTGTCGGCAGCAGGAAGATCATGGATACGATGCGGAAGGGCCGTCACTGCACCTTCGTGCCGCAACTGCTGCAGAACGCCGCCGCTGGCGAGAGTTGTGACCCGCAGTTCTCACAGAATCGTCTGGCCGTCGCCGGCTGCACTGCGCCGGGTGGCACTGCCGGATTCGAATTCGCGCCGGGCAAAGCGACACCACCCGGTGACGCGAGACCCGACTCCTGCTGCGCCCTGCCGAGCGCGGCAATCCTTGCCTGGTCGGCCTGACTGACCGGCGCGACCACGGTAGACATCTGCCGCGCGAAGTTCGTGAGATGGTCCGCGTAGTAGGCCGCAAGATCCGGACGACCGCGCATGCCGATCAGATCGCGGCTGCCGTCCTTCTGCAGAATGACGGAGGTGAGTTCGGCCACCCAGACCCGCAGCGTCATCGTCTCGACGTTGATCACCTTCTTGGTGCTGCTCAACGCAGTCGTGAGCTGATTGCCGATGTTGACCTGCGCCTCCTCGTAGGTACCGGCGAATTCGATCCACAGCAGTGTGGAACTGAAGTCCACGCGCCCGAGCAGCAGATGGGCGCTGCGCAGGGAATACAGCGCTGCGACCAGCAGGACCACGGCGAGGATGCTGGAAGAAACGAACTGCGCGATCTGCGCGTGCTCGGCGACCGAGAGGCGCGCGGTGGCCGCCGCGATGGTGCCGGCGACGAAAGTGAGTGCCCCGAGCAGCAGCAGCGCCGCAACCGAACGGGTACGCGGTTGCGTGAGCGCCGCTGCGATCGGCCCGCCGGAATCGAGTGCACCATCGGGCGTGGGCTGAGTTTCCTGCAGCAGTTCCGCGGCGAACGAACCGGACTGACCCGACACGACGTCGGGCGGACGTATCGAGGAATAGGCGCGGTTGGGAATGGTTTCAGTCCAGCGCGTCTGCAGCAGGCGTTCGAGTTCCTCGAACAACTTCGCGGGATTGCCATTGAGGCTGAGCGTGCGCTGTTCGCACGACATGTTGATGGCCGGCTGCGGCAGCAGCTGCTGCAACAGTGCCGCGAAGAACAGCGCCTGTGCCACCAGCAGGATCAGCAGACAGATCGTGACGGTGCGGGCGATGTGATAGGCGCTGATGTCCGGCAGGAAGGTTGCGATCTTCGCCAGCAGCGGCGGCCCCAGGATGGGAATCAGCGCCATCAGGATCACCGTCAGCTTGTTCGCCGGCGCCCGCGCGACCACGGCTCCCTGCGCGCCGGAGATGCGGCGGATCAGCGGGCGTGCCAGCGCGGCAGCCACGAACACGGCAATCCAGTCGGTCGCCGATCCTTCCGGATACAGCATCCAGCCGACCAGAATGCACAGCAGCAGCGCGACGGTGAACAGCGCATTGAAGAACTGCACTTCTGCCATGAAGCGCACTTCACGCGGCGCAAAAATGAGATTGCTGATCAGGTGATGCAGCAGGCCGCTGATGGGACCGCGCGGCTCGCTGTACATCAGGGAATTCTGGCGCAGGCTTTCCTTCAACCAGGCCGCGCGCCCGCGGCTGTCGCGCGTGGCCGGATCTTCGGGATTGGAAAGGTCGTGCGGCCGGCCGCGCCCGAAGTAGTAGCGCAGTTGCGTCAGTGCCTTGCCGATGAATCCCAGCCCGACGAACAGCAGTGCAACGCCGACCACCACGGCACGCAATGCATTCGCTTCCGCCGAGGCAATCCCGGTACGGGCACCCAGCAGCATGTAGAGAGCGGTGAGGGTCGCAACGCCACCGCAGAACAGCAGGACCACGTTCTCCAGCCGGTAAGGATTGCTGATCTCGAACCGGCCGTTGGCCGCATTGAATTCGTACGACACGCCTGCGACTCCTGCTGTTTTTGCTTGTTGTCGACGCCCGGAAATGTCGTCGCAATGTCGCCGTTGAGTCGCGCCAGTGTCAAGGACGGTACGGACC
>DASTRD010000286.1:0-4130 GCA_035761425.1 Povalibacter sp. | reverse complement strand
CTACACACTGGAGTGGTTCGTATCCGGCCTGCCCTTCTTCACACCACCCGGTGTGCTTTCCGAAGCCGTGCGCCAGGCCGTGAACGAGCACACGGGCCGCACCCCGGAAATGTCCACCACCGGTGGCACCTCCGACGGCCGTTTCATTGCGCCCACTGGCGCACAGGTCGTGGAACTTGGCGTATTGAATGCCACCATCCACAAGGTGAATGAGCACGTGCGAATCGCCGATGTGGATACGCTGTCGGCGACGTACGAGCGAGTGATGGAGTTGCTGTTGGCCAAGCCGGAGTGACGAACGTGACGAAAGTGGCGATCGTCACGAGCGCCGGACGGCGATCTTCGTCACTGTCGTCACCTTGTGACTCCCGTGACTGAAGTTCACTTCCCTCGCAGATTCACCCAGCCCGCCCAGACACCGAGTCCGACGAGGGCAAACAGCACCCACCACGGCATCGACAAGCCGAGCAGCGTCCAGTCGATCCGGCTGCATTCACCCGAACCGGTGAGCACCTTCCTGATGACATCCATGACCGGCATGATGTCCATCAGATAATCGAGACTTGCTCCGCAGGCGGCCACCGTGCCCTCGGGTTGCGCCTGAATCCAGATGTGACGCGCTGAGATTGCCGCGCCGGCAATCACGGTCAGCAGCAGCAGCCCGCCATACACTCGTGCGCCGGCCCGGCCCGGGTGATGAAGGGCAGCAATCAGGAACACCACCCCCACGCAGATGACAGCGATGCGCTGGAAAATGCACAACGGGCAAGGATCGAGTCCCATTCCGTACTGGGCATAGAGTGCGAAGCCGATGAGGGCCGCGCAGACTGCGAAGCCGATGAAGTTGCCGAGACGACGGCTGATGGCAGGGAACGTCATGCCGCGAGTGTAGCCGAGGGAAGCGGTGACGGGTGACGGGCAAGATGACTCGACGGGTCGTTCAAGATGCAAACCTCTTGCTCGTCACTCGTCACTTCGTCACAGGTCACCTCACCCTCAATGCCCTTCCGCCCCCGGGTCGTCGACGCTGCGCACGCGCGGCGGCAACTGCCTTTCCACATCGTCCAGGGAGACGTGGCGGATGTCCTTGCCATAGACCATGTACACGACGTACTCGCAGACATTCTTCGCGTGGTCGCCGATGCGTTCCAGTGCCCGCGCCACCCACAGCACGTCCAGCGCGCGGCGAATCGTGCGGGGATCTTCCATCATGAACGTGATGACCTGACGCTGGATGGCCTCGTATTCCTCATCGACCAGCCGATCCTTTTTCGCCACCGTGATGGCCGCTTCGGCATCGAGACGCGCAAACGCATCGAGGGCCTCGTGCACCATGTCGCCCACGATGCGACCGAGATGCTTGATTTCGCGATAGCGGTCTGCCGGGCGCTCCACCTCCGCGAGTCGCGAGCCGATGTAGCCGATCTTCTCTGCCTCGTCCCCGATGCGTTCCAGATCCGTGATTGTCTTGATGATCGCCACGATCAGGCGCAGATCGGAAGCAGCCGGGCTGCGGGTCGCCAGGATTCTGCTGCAGTCATCGTCGATGGCCACTTCCATCGCATTGACCTTGACGTCACCGCGGGCCACCTGTTCGCCGAGGCGGCTGTCGCCTTCGACCAGCGCTTCGACTGCCAGTTTGAGCTGCTCTTCGACCAGACCGCCCATCTGCAGCACGTTCGTGCGCACACGCTCCATGTCGTCGTTGAAGCGACTGAGGATGTGGTGCGACAGATCAGACTTTTCCATGACACTTCCAGCTCGAGACGAATGCTGGCTGTATACCCGTCGCCGATGACGCCCGCAAGCACGGGGCGGTCAGAGACAACGCGGCAAACAGAAGCACACAGAACGCGTGCGCCACCCAATGTGACGCACGAACATGCAGGGCCTCAGACCTTGACGCTGCCGACTTCCGGCTCAAGGACTTTGTCGACCTCATTGCGATCAAGAAGACGGTGCGGTGGGAAATGGCAGGTGAACGTGCTGCCACGCCCTTCCGCACTTTCAATGCTCAGCGTGGCGTCATGGCGCTGCAGGCCATGCTTGACGATGGCCAGCCCGAGGCCGGAGCCGCCCAGATCGCGCGAACGGCCGGAATCGACGCGATAGAAACGCTCGGTGAGTCGCGGAATGTGTTCCGGCGCGATCCCGATTCCGGTATCGCGCACGGACAGGTGCCCGCCTTCGCTGTCGACCCACCAGCGCAATTCCACCGTGCCGTCTGCGGGCGTGTATTTCACCGCGTTGGAAAGCAGGTTCGACACAATGGAGTGCAGTTCCGTCTCGACACCGAGCAGCCACTGCGTCCCATCGATACGCACCACGATTTCGCGTGGATGCTGATCCGCCGACATGACTTCGCGCCGCAGCCGCGTGAGCATCGTCGCGACGTCGAGCGGGCGATCCACCTGCCGGCGTGTGCTGGACTCGAGCTTCGACAATTCCAGCAGATCATTGATGATGCTGCTCATCCGTTCGGCTTGCCGGCGCATCTCTTCTATCGGCGAGTGCCACGCCGGATCGAGCGTCCGGTCGTCAGCCAGTGCATCCAGATAGCCGGAAATGACGGTCAGTGGCGAGCGCAGCTCATGCGAGGCATTGGCGACGAAATCCTTGCGGATGGATTCGCTGCGAACGTCACGACTCACGTCGCGCACGATCAACAACTGGCGCTCGGAGCCGGCTGTGCGTACGACCGTGAAGGCAAGATGATGTCCGCCGCCGAACGGTTCGTACACGACGACACCCTCCACCGGATGACCGTGCCGCAGGTATTCGACGAAAGACGGATGCCGCACCAGATTCTCGATGCGGATACCGAAATCGCGTTTGCGATTCAGGTTCAGCCATTGCGCCGCGCGCTTGTTGAACCAGAGAATTTCGTGTTCCGGCCCCAGCAGAATCGCGCCTTCGGGCATTGCCGTCGTCAGCCGCCGGAACTCACGCAGCAGATTGGTGACCTGGGCGCGATAGTGATTCTTGCGGCGATACAGCCGATCGATGATGGTGATGACCTCGCCCCAGGGACCGTTGACATCGGGCGGCGGCTCCCAGCGACGACGGCGCAGCCAGCGCTCGAGCCGCAGCAGATTCCAGATCTGCACGAAGAGATAGATGCTCAGGAACACCGTCAGCGTCAGCCAGGGACGACCGACGACGAAACCGATGCAGCAGGCAATCGCCAGAACGATGGCCAGCCGCGTCACTGCCTGCCAGGCAGCGGAATGAGAGCCGGTTTCGAAATTCACGCCTCGGACAACCTCTGATGTGCCTGCACTGCGATCCGCGGCGCCATCAGGGCAGAGTCAGCATCGTGCAGTGCATTACTCCGCGCGCGTCGAAAACCGGTAGCCGGAGCCGCGTACGGTCTGAATGAAGCGATCGTAGTTGAATGCTTCGAGCGCCTTGCGCAGACGACGAATGTGCACGTCGACCGTGCGTTCTTCCACATATACATTGCCGCCCCAGACCCGATCGAGCAGTTGCGTGCGACTGTACACCCGTTCCGCATGGGTCATGAAGAACGACAGCAGACGATACTCCGTCGGCCCGAGCTGCACCGTGCGATCGCCAACGGTGACCCGGTGGCTGGCGGCATCGAGCACCAGTCCCTCGGCTTCAATGACTTCCTCATTGCCACCCTGCGAGGAGCGGCGCAGCACCGCATTGATCCGCGCCAGCAGTTCGCGCGGTGAAAACGGCTTGGTGATGTAGTCATCGGCGCCGCTGTCCAGGCCTGCCACCTTGTCCTGCTCATCGGCTCGCGCGGTCAGCATGATGACCGGCACTTCCCGAGTATCCTTGTCGCGCTTGAGGGCGCGTGTGAGTTCCAGCCCGCTCATTTCCGGCAACATCCAGTCGACCAGTACCAGGTCGGGCCGACGATCGGCGATGCTGGCACGGGCAGCATTCACGTCTGCCGCCTCGCGAACTTCGAAACCGCTGCGACGCAATCCGAATGCAATCATTTCCCGGATGGGTCGCTCGTCTTCGACGATCAGAATCTGTCTCGCGGTCATGCGTGCAGGAAGATCATTGATGATGGCTCTGCCGTGTCTGACACAGTACAGCAAGCCATTATTACAGTTCGGTGACCCTACCATCGCTCTGCAATCTTTCAGGGCTTC
>DASTRD010000285.1:0-4745 GCA_035761425.1 Povalibacter sp. | reverse complement strand
CAGCGGCAAGGCGGCGGCCGTGGAAGAGGAAGCCTAGGCTCCAGGCCACGCATCTGGCGGGAGAGGAGACTCGTCGTGGTTTCCTGGCCGTTGTCTGGAAGCTGATCGACTCTTCAGGTAAGAGTCATAATCGATTGTTTTCTAAAGGTCTCTCGGTTCGCCGATCAGTCGGGCAGTCTGACCCGGAATCGATTATCTGCTGTGTTTTGCGCGATTCCTGCGCTGCGGTCTGCTGGCCGGAACTTCAGCTTTGCATCCTAACTGCTCGTCCTGTAAAAAGAATTTGTCCGGGTTTTGAAAGAAAAGCGCGAGGTGCTTCACACTCGCGTGCCGGCAGGCAGTCCTACGATCCGGATGAGACGAGCGTCGCAGACGACTCGTGGGGGCGGATGCGTTGCGGTCGCATCCGAAGCAGTTCCGGGGACCATCACAACAATGCATCGACTGCTCGAAAAGCAGATTCGGGAGACGACTCGTCCCGACGGCGAGCTGGACCTTGTGAAATTCCTCGCGACGGTCGAAGCCCTCTACGTCAGGGCCGACGAAGAGCGCCGCGGCATCGTGCGCTCCATGCAGCTCATGTCGGACGAGGCCACGGCGCTGACGCGCGAGCTGCGCGAAAGTACGGCTTCTCAGCTCCAGGCCATTCTCGATCACGTCAAGGACGTCATCATCACCGTCGATGAGTCGGGGCACATCACCTCGATCAACGCCACCGGTCAGCGCGTCTTCGGTCATGGCGAATCCGACGTCCTCGGCAGGCCGTTGAGTTTTCTGCTGCCGCAACTCGCCGCGACAGAATCGCTGACCGGTCATCTCGATGCACTCGCAGCGCGCCTCGACGATACGCAGGTCGATCTGTCGGCTCACGAAACCCTCGGCCTGCATTCCAGCGGCACGCACTTTGCGGCCGAAGTAGCCGTCAGCAAGACCCGTCTCAACCGCAACTGGACGTTTGTCGTCTGTCTGCGCGATACCACCGAACGCAAGGCGGCCGACGCGGCGCTGCGCGACAGCGAGGCGCGTTATCGCACGCTGGTCGAGCATGCGCCCGAGATCATCGTGGTCATCGATACCGACCAGAACCGGCTGGTCGATGTGAATGAAAATGCCGTGCGTTTCTTCAAGAGGGACCGCGAGACCCTGCTGGGTATCGCACCGGAGGTACTCAGTCCGCCAACGCAGCTGGATGGTTCCGATTCGGCCGCCACCAATCGCGAACATCTGTTGCGCACGATGCTGGGCGAGGCGCCGGTACTGGAATGGGTATTCCGCGATGCCGCCGGCAACGACATCCCCTGCGAAGTGCGCTGGGTACAGCTCCAGTCGGCGAACCGTCATCTGGTACGCGGCAGCATCACCGACATCACGGAGCGCAAACGCGTCGAATTGCTGGCAGCAGGCGAGCGTCGCGTATTCGAGCGACTGGCTGCGAATGTGGATCTGCGGATTACGCTCGAGGCGATCACTGAAGTCGTCGAGCGCGTGGCCACCGATTGCGTGTGCGCGATCCGCCTGCTGGATGACTCGGGCAGCAAGCTCAGCCTGTGTACCGGTCCGCATCTTCCCTCCGATTATGCGCAAGCCATGGAAGAAATCGAGGTGGCCGCGCGCAACGGCTCCTGCGCAGCGGCGGTATATCTGCAGCGGCAGGTGATCGTCACCGACATCGCTCGTGACGCGCTGTGGGAACAGTGCCGCCAGGTCGCGCTCGATGCCGGATTGCGGGCGTGCTGGTCGACACTGATCCACGCCTCCGACGGGCGCACGCTTGGCACGCTGGCTCTGTATTTCCGTCAACCCGCTCATCCGCTGCGACGCGATTTCGAACTGATGTCGCGCATGACGCAGCTTGCCGGCATTGCCATCGAACGGCGCAGTGCCGAGGCCGCACTGCGCGCCAGCGAGAGTCGCTATCGCCGCCTCTTCGAGAACGTCATGGAGGGTGTCTACAGCTCCACGGTCGAAGGCCGCTTCGTTTCAGTCAATCCGGCCCTGGCGCAGATGGTGGGTCTGCAATCGCCGAATGAGTTGCTGACGCTGCCGACCGAGACCATCTATCACAATCCGCTCGAACGGGCCGTCATCCTCGCGAGCCTCGAACGCGATGGCGAAGTGCGCAACGCCGAGTTCCAGCTGCGCCGCGTCGATGGCACGACGCTGACCGTGATCGAAAGTGCCCGCGCGGTGCGCGACGAGAACGGCCGCCTCACGGGATATGAAGGCACGATCTTCGACATCAGCGAACGCAAGCGCGCCGAGACGGCGATGTTCGAGGAGAAGGAAAAGGCGCAGATCACGCTGCAATCCATCGGCGACGCCGTGATCACGACCGACGCCGAAGGCCGCATCGAGTACCTCAATCCTGTGGCGGAAGATCTCACTGGGTGGGAGTCGCAGGAAGCTCACGGCAAGCCCTTGATCGACGTGCTCGAGATCCTCAACGAGGCAACGCGCGAACGTCTGGAGAATCCCGCCTCACGCGCGCTGCGCGAAGGTCGCGTGATTGCCGTTGCCGATCAGACGGTGCTCATGAATCGGCGCGGTCAGGAGATCGCGATTCAGGACTCGGCGGCGCCCATCCGCGATCGCGGCGGCCGCATCATCGGCGCCGTCATGGTGTTTCATGACGTCAGCAAGGAACGGCGGCTGCGCCGGGCGCTCGCCTACCAGGCGTCGCACGATGCTCTGACCGGACTGATCAATCGCCGCGAATTCGAAAGCCGGCTGAATGAAGCCCTGCTCACGGCGCGCGCCAACGAGCACACGACACACGTGCTGCTGTATCTCGATCTGGATCAGTTCAAGCTCGTCAACGACACCTGCGGACACCAGGCCGGCGACCGCCTGCTCAAACAGGTGACCGGGCTGCTGCAGACGCGCATCCGCACCGGCGACACGATCGCCCGGCTCGGTGGCGATGAATTCGGCATCCTGTTGCAGGACTGCACAGCCGAGCGGGCCGAGAAAGTCGCAGACACGCTGCGGCAGGCCATTCGCGAATACCGCTTCGAATGGGAAGACGGCGCGATGCACATCGGTGTCAGCATCGGCATCGTCGAAATCAACAGCGCGAGCGAGAGCATCACGGAAGTGATGAGCGCCGCGGATGTCGCCTGCTATGCGGCGAAGGATTCCGGCCGCAACCGCGTGCACATGTACCAGAACGGCGTTGCCCCGGAGCGGCATCGCGAGATGCAGTGGGTGTCGAGGCTGACGCGTGCCGTGGAGGAGAACCGCTTCGAGCTCTACTACCAGCCCATTGTGCCGATCGGCGCCAATCGCGATCCGCACGGGCACTACGAATTGCTGGTGCGCATGCGCGCCGAGCATGGCGCGCTGATATTGCCGGCGGAATTCATCCCCGCAGCCGAGCGCTACAACGTCATGTCCGTCATCGATCGCTGGGTGGTGAGTCAGGCACTCGGCACGCTGGCGCACTATCGAACCGACGGCGAGCACCGCCGTTACACGGTCTCGATCAATCTGTCCGGCACCTCGCTCAACGACGATCGCTTTCTCGAATTCCTCATCAACGAGCTGCAGGGCTATGACCTGAGTCCGGGCGCCGTGTGTTTCGAGATCACCGAAACGGCCGCGATTGCCAATCTGCCCAACGTCGTGCACTTCATGAAGGAATTCCGCGCGCGGGGCTGTCAGTTTTCGCTCGATGATTTCGGCAGCGGACTGTCGTCGTTCATGTATCTGAAGAACCTGCCTGTCGACTACCTGAAGATCGACGGCCAGTTCATCCAGAATGTCACGACCGATCGCGTCGATCGCTGCATGGTCGAAGCCATCACCCAGATCGGTCACGCCATGGGGATCAAGACCATCGCCGAGCGCGTGGAGTCGGCTGAAGTGCTGGCCTGTCTCGCCGACATCGGTGTGGAATATGCGCAGGGCATCTATGTCGCGATTCCCGAGTCGGTGGAATCGCTGAGCCGCATCACTCGCACGACGCCACAACTGCGCCTGGTTCATTCCGCCTGATATCGCCGACCGTTTGCGATCGTGGAGTCACGCTGGTATGACGGGGCGATGAACCACGAGGACATTCCCGATGTGCGCGACGGCCTGACCCGCAAGGAGCGGATCGTGCTGTACGTGCTGCATGAAACCCAGAAGGAACGCGGCGGCCACAATGTGCCGACGCCCATGCTCTGGGGCCGCGTGTGCGAATACTTCCATATCAGTCCGGAGGAGCTGTCGCTGATGCTGGCGCGGCTCGGCGCACGCAAGGATTGAACGCTCAGCGATCGTGTTCCTCATCGGTATCGGTCAGCATGCCGCCGCCGACGCCACCGCCCGCGGCGCCTCCCGCACCCTTGCCGCCGCCCCGATCTTCCTTGCCTCCATCGGCTTTGCCTTTGCCACCCTGAGAAGCGGGGCGTGCCGGACCCTGACGCGGTATCGATACGTGATCGGGAATCGGATCGAGATTCAGCACCGCACGAATGAAATTGCGCAGGGAGACCACCAGCTCCGCCGTATGCACCGGACGCCCCGAGACGAGTTCGCTGGCGGCCGTTGCAGCCAGTCGCACCTGTTCTTCCGTGCCGAGCAGGATGATGTCCGAGAGTGCCGCTTCGACCGCATCGCGAATGCGGCGCGAACGATCCGAGCCTGCATCGGCGACCGGCGCAGCGTCCGCTTGCGCGGCGCGCCGGGCGAGATCGCGCAGATGCGTGGGATCCACGGTGAGGTCGCCGGTGAACGAGCCGCCCAACGGCTTGTAGGCGGCA
>DASTRD010000284.1:0-13149 GCA_035761425.1 Povalibacter sp. | reverse complement strand
CACGGAATTGAACAGGACCTCCCAATCCGTTTGTGCTGAGCCTGTCGTTCGGTTGAGCCCGTCGAACCATCATTCCGTTCGTGGTGAGCCCGTCGAACCACGAGGATCTTCTGGCGGCCTGCTGTCGTGCTGATCGAACGCCGTGCTAAGTTGCGGCGATCGTACGAAGCGGATGGCGCGGCGCATGAGCACCCAGAGTTCCGTGACGGGAAATCCCGACGCCTTGCTGTCGCGCGAACTCGGCGTGCGCCAGTTTGCCGCCAACATTTTCAACTACACCGTCGGCAGCGGCATTTTTCTTCTGCCTGCCACCGCCGTGATCGCGCTGGGCACCGCAGCGCCGTTGGCCTACGTCGCCTGCGCCATCGTCATCGGCCTGGTCGTGCTGTGTTTCGCTGAGAACGGCAGCCGCGTAGCAGCCACGGGCGGTTCCTATGCGTACGTTGAAATCGCGATGGGCCCGATGGCGGGCTTCGTCGCCGGCTGCCTGGTATTCACCACAGGATTGTTCGCAGCCTCAGGAATCGTGAACGGATTCGTGCTGTCCGTCCTGGCATTGTTCAATGTGGATGCTTCCGTGTGGCTCGTGAAGATTCTGATCGTGGCCCTGATCGCCGGATTGGTGGCGATCAACATGCGTGGCGTGCGGCGCGGCGCACGCCTGCTGGAAGCGATCACGGTCATCAAGCTGCTGCCGTTGGTGCTCTTCGTCGCGATCGGAGCTTTCTTCGTCAAACCGGCCAATCTGGCGTGGGGAGAAGTGCCCGACGTCAGTACCGTGCTCGGTTCGGCGGGCATCATGATCTTCGCGTTCTCCGGCATTGAGGGCGCGACCGTACCCAGCGGTGAAGTCAGAAACACGTCACGCACGGTGCCGCTCGCGATTCTGCTGGCACTCGGCGGCGTCACCGCGCTGTATCTCGCAATTCAATTCGTCGCGCTGGGCATCATGGGTCTGGATCTGGCACAGACCGGACGCACGCCGCTGGCGGCGGCAGCCGGCGTCGCACTCGGTCCGGGCGCACGCAGCATCATGATCGGTGCCGCCGTGATTTCGATGTTCGGCTATCTGTCGGCCAACATGCTCTCTGAGCCGCGCGGTCTGTTCGCCATGAGCCGCGACGGATTTCTGCCGGCACGGTTGAAGCAGGTGCATCCCGTCTTCAGAACGCCGAACGTCGCCATCGGCATCTACGGCATTCTGGTGGCGACCTTTGCGCTCGTGGGCACGTTCGAATGGTTGACGCGATTTTCCAATCTGGCGGCGCTGTCGCTGTACTTCCTGTGTGCGCTTTCGACGCTGCGTCTGCGGCGGCTCAACGTCCGCAGTGACGGCGAACCGTTCGTGATTCCCGGCGGACCGCTGATTCCCGTCGCTGCCTGCATCGCCGTTCTGTGGCTGGGGTTCGAGACTGTCCGCAATCAGGCAGAGGGCGGTATCACACAGCTCTACGCGATGCTGATCACGCTGGTTCTCATCTTTGCGCTGTACGGATTGCGGCAATCGCGCCGCCGGACGCAGGTCGCATGAATTGTTCGCGGCCGTTGTGGCTCGAGGCGACGACAGTCCTAAGTCTTCCTGCGCGCACTCACGATGTTCGGCAACCCCTGAATCCGCGCCAGCAGACGCGACAGTTCTTCGAGATCCTGCACCGTGATTCGCAGATTCATGTCTGCAATCCCATCGGCGTCATTGGTCACGGTGTTGATGGCGTGGATGTTGATCTTGGAATCTGCGAGCACGCCGGTGATGTCCCGCATGAGCCCACGCCGGTCGAAGGCCCGCACATTGACCTCCACCGGAAACGTCCGGTCGGCGCCTGTGCCCCATTCGACTGGAATCAGTCGTTCCGGATGCAATTCACCGAGGCGTTTGAGGCTGCCGCAGTCCTGACGGTGAATGCTCACGCCACGACCCAGTGTGATGTAACCCGTGATGGCTTCCGGCGGCACCGGACTGCAGCAGCGTGGAAAATGCGACAACAGATCGCCAACGCCCTGGATGGTGATGCCTTCGGGCGCTCTGGTTGCAACCGTCGGTCGGCGCGGCACCGCGGAAGGAAGTTCCTGCGGCCGCACGCGACGCAACACGGCGCCGGCGATCTGCGCCGCGGTGACATCGCCTTCACCGATCGCCTGATACAGTTCTTCCGGGCTGCCGAATCTGAACTCGGCGACCAGTTCCTCGAGCGTCACGCTGTGAATTGCCAGTCGCTGCAGTTCGCGCTCGAGAATCTGCCGGCCCTGCTGCCGGTTCTGTTCCTCATCGAGCTTGCGGAAATACGCCCGCACCTTGCTGCGGTTGCGCGGTGAGACGAGATAGCCGAGCGAGGGCACGAGCCAGTCCCGGCTGGGGTTTGCCTGCTTGGCGGTGATGATCTCGACCTGATCGCCGTTCGTGAGAGGTTGATTGAGCGGCACCATGCGCCCATTGACCTTGGCGCCGCGGCAGCGATGTCCGAGGTCCGTGTGCAGGTGATAGGCGAAGTCGAGCGGTGTGGCGCCGCGCGGCAATTCGATCACCTGGCCGCGCGGCGAGAGCGCATAAACCCGGTCCTCGAACACTTCCGAACGCACCCGCTCGAGGAAGTCGTCGCTCGATTCCTGGGTATCGCGATCGGCCGGCTCGAGTATCTGGCGCAGCCACACGATTTTCTGTTCGTACGCGGGATTGCGTTTGCCGCCTTCCTTGTACCGCCAGTGCGCGGCAACACCGAGTTCGGCGTGTTCGTGCATTTCGCGCGTACGGATCTGTATTTCCACCGGCAGCTTGCCCGGCCCGATCACTGCGGTATGCAGCGAGCGATACAGATTGTCCTTGGGCGTTGCGATGTAGTCGTCGAATTCGCCGGGGATGTAGGGCCACAGACCGTGCACGATGCCCAACGCGGCGTAGCAATCGGCGATGGTGTCGACCAGTACGCGTACGGCGCGGATGTCATAGAGCTGATCGAACGACAGGCCCTTGCGCTGCATCTTGCGCCAGATGCTGTAGAGATGTTTCGGTCTACCTGCGACGTCGGCGTGGATGTGGGCACGGTCCAGTTCGGTCCTGAGCTGAGCGATCACTGCTTCGATGTAGCGTTCGCGATCGACGCGCCGGGCTGCCAGCCAGCCCGCTACCTTCTTGTAATTTTCAGGCTCGAGATACCGGAAGCTCAGATCCTCCAGTTCCCATTTGAGCTGCCACACGCCCAGACGATTGGCGAGCGGCGCGTGGATGTCACGCGTTTCCCGGGCAATACGTTCGCGCTCGGCAACCGGTGCATCCTTGCTTTCGCGCAGCAGCGCAAGTTGCGCAGCGAGCTTGATGAGCACCAGGCGCGGATCGGTCACGATCGCCAGCAGCATCTTGCGCAGCGCCTCTGCCTGCGAGGCCGTGAGCGTCGTGTCCGTGCGCTGGTTCGACAGTCCCAGCGAGCCCACACGGACCAGTTCCGCGGCAATGCGTACGGCGGATTCGCCGAAAATGGGCGTGGCCTGATCCTCCGTCAGCAACCCTCGCTCGAGCAGCGGCAGCAGCGCGGCTCCCTTGCGGATGTCGTCATCCTCCGTCAATCCCGCAACGATATCCGCCGTCTCCTGAGCCAGATGCGCCGCGGCAGCGCCACCATGGGAGGCGATGCGCTGCAGGCAATCGCGGACGGCGACGGGCAGGGAATCGACGGCAGGCACACTGGGCTCGATGGTCGGCATGAAAGGTCGGATCGTCGCTAGGAAACGGAGCTTTTGCCGTATCATAACGGCTTCACAAGTCCTTGCCGTTTGGGGAAATCCTTGCGCAGAGCCAGGCGCCCGCGAAGTCTCGCCGAGTTGGGATTGGCCGAACCGGACAACAGTGGCCGGGTGGCGATTCAACCGCGCGCGCAGCGCACAGCGATCGGCACCGGGATTCTGCCGGCGCGCGTGCGTATTCTGGGTCTCGATCCCGGCTCGTTGCGCACAGGGTATGCCGTCGTCGAGACGCAGCTCGGCAAGGTCAGTTACGTCGTCAGCGGCACGATTCGTACCGACGGCGTCGCGTTGGCGGAACGACTGCAACAGATTTTCCTGGGCGTCGAAGATCTGACGCGTGAATTCCGTCCCGATGAGGTGGCCATCGAGGGTGTGTTCATGCATCGCAACGCCGACAGCGCGCTGAAACTCGGTCAGGCACGCGGTGCGGCACTGAGCGCCACATTCGCGGTACGGCCGCGCGTCTTCGAATATGCACCGCGCGCCGTGAAACTTGCCGTGGTGGGTACAGGCAGTGCACAGAAGGAACAGGTTCAGCTGATGGTCAAACGCCTGCTCAACATCGCCGGTCCCCTGGGGGCGGACGCAGCGGATGCGCTCGCGATCGCGCTGTGCCATGCACATTCGCGCAAGGTGCACTCGCTTCTGGCGGCGGGAATCGATCGATGATCGGATTCCTGCGTGGCCGTCTGACGGCAAAGCATCCGCCGCAACTGCTGATCGATGTCGGCGGCGTGGGTTATGAAGTCGAAGCACCCATGTCCACCTTCTACGGCTTGCCGCAGACCGGTGCGGACGTCAGCCTGTTCACGCATCTGGTCGTGCGCGAGGATGCGCATGTCCTGTTCGGCTTCGGCACCGAACGTGAGCGGCGGCTGTTTCGCGAACTCATCAAGGTCTCGAACGTCGGACCCAAACTGGCGCTGGCGCTGCTGTCGGGCATGACTGTCGAAAGTTTTCTGCTGTGCATCGAGGCCCAGGATGCCGATACGCTGGTGCGTATTCCCGGTGTGGGTCGCAAGACGGCGGAACGACTGCTGATCGAAATGAAAGACCGGGTCGGGGCATTCGCATCGCTTGAACCCGCATTGCCGACGAGCGAGGGCGGAACTGTCAACGTCAATGGCGCGCAGGCAGAGGCGTTCAGTGCGCTCGTGGCGCTGGGCTACAAGCCCGCCGAAGTAACGCGTCTGCTGAAAGGCGTCGATGCCTCGGCCAGCACGACTGAAGAACTCATCCGTGGTGCGCTGCAAGTGGCGGCTGCAAAGTGAACATGAAAGAAGAAGCGGTTGACGGTTGGGGGTTGGCGGCCGGCGAGAAATGCCGCCGCAACGTTCTGCTCCGACCTGCGGCCTGTAACCTACAGCCAGCAGCCTGCTCCAATGGCTTCTGACCGCATCATTTCCGCAAGCGCAGGCAGCGACGAAGAAGCCCATGACCGTGCCGTACGGCCCCGGCGCCTGGCGGACTACGTCGGGCAGTCGACCGTGAAGACGCAGATGGAGATTTTCATCCAGGCTGCCCGCAAGCGAAGTGAGGCACTGGATCACGTGCTGATCTTCGGGCCGCCGGGTCTGGGCAAGACGACGCTGGCCCACATCATCGCCAACGAACTGCAGGTGAATCTGAAGCAGACCTCCGGCCCGGTGATCGAACGGCCCGGCGATCTCGCGGCGTTGCTCACGAACCTGCAACCCAACGATGTGCTCTTCGTGGACGAGATCCATCGCCTGAGCCCGGTCGTGGAGGAAATCCTGTACCCGGCGATGGAAGACTTTCAGCTCGACATCATGATCGGCGAAGGGCCGGGGGCGCGCTCCATCAAGCTGGATCTGCAGCCATTCACGCTCGTCGGTGCCACCACGCGGGCCGGTCTGCTGACGTCGCCACTGCGCGACCGCTTCGGCATCGTGCAACGGCTGGAGTTCTATGACGAGCAGGAGTTGCAGCGCATCGTGCAGCGGTCGGCAGCAATTCTGGGCGTACAGGCCGACGCCGGCGGCGCCATGCGGATCGCCCAGCGCTCTCGCGGAACCCCGCGTATCGCGAATCGGTTGTTACGTCGGGTACGTGACTACGCCGAAGTGCGGGCGGGTGGGCACATCACCGACGAAGTGGCCCAGGCAGCGCTCGATATGCTCGATGTGGATCCGCAGGGTTTCGATGTCATGGATCGCAAGTTCCTGCTGACCATCATCGAGAAGTTCGACGGCGGCCCGGTCGGCGTGGAAAGTCTCGCCGCAGCACTGGGCGAGGAACGCGGCACCATCGAAGACGTCATCGAACCGTTTCTGATCCAGCAGGGTTTCGTCATGCGCACTGCCCGCGGCCGGGTGGCGACACGCAATGCATATCTGCATTTCGGCCTGAAAGTCCCGGAGCGCGGCGGGACAGGGGATCTGTTTTGAGAGGCAAGGTGACGGGAGTGACGAAGGTGACGGGAGTGACACGTGCGGTAGCAGCAGAACCAGCACACCCTCTATCCCTCGTCACGCTCGTCAGTATTGCCATGGGACGCATCCCGTGAATCCGTTCTTCTTCCCCATTCGCATCTACTGGGAAGACACCGACGCGGGCGGCATCGTCTATTACGCGAACTATCTCAAGTTCATGGAACGCTCAAGAACGGAATGGTTGCGTTCGCTCGGCGTCGAACAGGTGCAACTGTTGCGGGAACAAGGACTCATGTTCGTTGTCGTGAATGCGGAGAGTCAGTTTCTGCGACCGGCCCGCTATGGAGACCTGCTGGAAGTGGGCTGCGAAGTCGAGAAGTGGACCAAGGCCAGTCTGACCTTCCGCCAGGATGTCTTTCGGGCGACTGCGGGCGAGGAACGCGAGTTGCTGGTTTCAGGTCGAGTACGTGTGGCATGTCTGGATGCGGGGAAGTTCCGGCCGAAGGCACTGCCCGATGATCTGCTGGAAATCATGAACAAAGAGTCGAACGTTGCGGGAGAGGGCTGATGCAAGGTGATCTATCGCCGCTTGAACTGGTGCTGCATGCCAGCGTCATCGTGCAGGTCGTCATGGCACTGTTGCTGCTGGCATCGGTGGTTTCGTGGTCGATCATGCTGCGCAAACGTTCCGAGTTGAACCGTGCCCGCTCGGATGCGGACCGCTTCGAGGAGATATTCTGGTCGGGCGGGGATCTTTCCGCCATGTTCAAGGCCATCGACCAGAGCCGCCGTGTGACCCGCGGCATGGAGAGCATTTTCGAGTCCGGTTTCCGCGAATTTGCCCGGCTGAGGCAGCAGGGCATCGCCGGTGCGCAGCTCCTCGAAGGTGCGCGGCGGGGCATGAAGGTGGCGTTGCTGCGCGAAAGCGACCGGCTGGAACACAGCCTCTCGATGCTTGCGACCATCGGCTCCACCAGTCCGTATGTGGGTCTGTTCGGCACGGTGTGGGGCATCATGGGTGCATTTCATGGCCTCGGTAACGTGCAGCAGGCCACGCTCGCGATGGTGGCGCCGGGCATCGCCGAAGCCCTGATCGCCACGGCCATGGGCTTGTTCGCCGCCATTCCTGCCGTCATCGCCTACAACCGCTATGCGGATCAGGTGACGCGCGTAGAAACGCGTTACGACACGTTCGTCGAAGAACTCTCGTCCATCCTGCAGCGGCATGCGACTTCACGCGGTGCGGCGGCCGCCGCTGCGGAGGCTCACGCATGATGCCTTCCCGGCGCGGCAAGCGCCTGATGGCTGAAATGAACGTCGTGCCGTACATCGACGTCATGCTGGTGCTGCTGATCATCTTCATGATCACTGCGCCGCTGCTTACTCAGGGCATCAAGGTCGATCTGCCGAAAGCGGGCGCGGAGCCCATGCCCTCGGAAGATGAAAAGCCGCTGATCCTGAGTGTGGACAAGAACGGCGATTTCTATCTCAACATCGGCAAGGACGAGGATTCGCCCATCGACGACAGTGCGGTCGTCGAGCGCGTCTCGGCGGTGCTGAGGCGCGAACCGAAGACGCCGGTGCTGGTCAAGGCGGATCAGGCGGTACCTTACGGCCGCGTGGTGCAGGGTATGGTGCTTCTGCAGCAGTCGGGCGCCGAAAAGGTCGGATTCATTACCGATCCAGCCGACGCCAAACGTGCGCAGCGGCGACCGGCGAGCTGAACCGCCCATCGATGGCGATGTTCCAGTATCTGAAACTCAACTGGCGATATCTGTTCGGCGCGGCAGTCCTGCATCTGTTGTTCGCGGGACTGTTCGCGGTGACCATGATTCAGATGTCGCTGCAGGCACCCCCGCCGCAGCTCGCCATCCAGGGTGTCGTGCTCGACGCGTCGCAGATCGATGCCGCCGCCCGTCGCGAGCAGCAGCAGAAAGAGGATCAACGACGACAGGCCGAACAGCAGGCCCGCCAACAGGCTGCCGAGCAGCAGCGGCGCGAACAGGAACAGGTCGCGCAGCGCGAAGCCGAGCAGCGCGCCAAGCAGGAACGCCAGGTTGAGATCCAGCGGCGCCAGCAGCGCGAACAGCAGCGCATTGCCGAAGAGCAGAAGGCCCGCGAGCAGGCTGAGGCCGACCGCAAGCGCCAGGCTGAGCTCGAGAAGCAGAAGAAGGCGGAAGCAGAGCGCCAGCGAGTGGCCGAGATCGAGCGCAAACAGAAAGAGGAAGCGCAGAAGCGCAAGGCTGCCGAGGATGCGCGTGCTCAGGCGGCCCGGGAAGCCGAACTGAAACGGCAGCTCGCGGAAGAAGAAGGTCTCATGGAAGCGCAGAATTCCGGACTCAACAGCCAGTACGCGGCACTCATTCAGCAGCAGATCGAGCGCAACTGGAACCGCCCGCCCTCGGCGCGGGCCGGCCTCGAATGCGAGATTCGTGTGTCCCAGTCGCCCAACGGCGTCGTGTTGTCGGCGCAGGTCGGCAAATGCAATGGTGATGCAGCGGTGAAGCAGTCCATCGAGGCGGCAGTACTGCGTTCTTCGCCGCTGCCGCCGCCGCCGGATCGGCGTCTGTTCCAGCGCAATCTGATTCTGAATTTCAAACCGTCCGATTGAGCCCGTCACGACGAGGTTCAAAGAGCATGCACATGATTACTACGGGAAGGAGAGTCGGGATGTTCAACCCTGTCGCTCGGGCCGCCTGCGGCCTGCTGCTGGTTCTGCTCAGCATCGGTGCGCGGGCGCAGCTGGTGGTCGAGATCACCCGCGGTCAGGAGAATGCGGTGCCGATCGCCATCGTGCCGTTTGGCTGGGAATCCTCCGGCGCTGCGCCTTTCGACGTGGCCGAAGTGGTCGCCGCCGATCTGCAACGCAGCGGACGGTTCGCCCCGCTGGATCGCAAGGACATGGTCGATCGCCCATCGGCAGGCAATCAGATCCGTTTCCAGGACTGGCGGTATCTGAAAAGCGATTTCATTGCCGTGGGCCGACTCGTACCCGACGGTGCAGATCGCTATGCAGCCGAGTTCGAGCTTTACAACGTACTTACCGGTCAGCGTCTGACAGGGCAGCGTCTGAGTGCCGGCACCAGCGGCCTGCGCGCTCTGTCGCATCGTATTGCGGACATCATTTTCGAGCAGCTCACGGGCATCCGCGGGGCATTCTCGACACGTATCGCCTTCATTTCCGCCGAAGGCAAACCGCCGCAACAGCACTACAAACTCATCGTCGCGGATGCCGATGGCGAGAACCAGCAGGTCATCGCCAATTCCAGCGAGCCCCTGATGTCGCCGGCGTGGTCGCCGGACGGTCAGAGCCTTGCGTACGTGTCCTTCGAGAACAAGATGGCTGCGATCTACGTGCAGACACTGCGCACGGGTGAGCGTCGTCGCGTCTCGGCGCGCGCCGGCATCAACGGAGCACCAGCCTGGTCGCCTGACGGCCGCACGCTGGCGCTGACACTGTCACGCAAGGACGGCGACGTGGACGTCTACACCCTCGACCTGGCGACCCAGATGCCCACGCGCATGACGTTCGATCCGGGCATCGACACTGAACCGACCTGGTCCGCTGATGGTCGCAAGCTGTATTTCAATTCGGATCGCGCCGGCGGTCCGCAGATTTATGAAATCGACGTCAGCAATCCCAACCGGGCCACTCGTGTGACCTTCGAAGGCAGTTACAACGCCCGTCCACGCATGTCGCCGGATGGCAAGCATCTGGCGGTGGTCTATCTGGATCGCGGCAACTATCGCATCGCGACTGTGGATCTGGCGTCCAAGACGGTGCAGGTACTGTCGCAGGGCCGGCAGGATGAAAGCCCCAGCTATGCACCCAACGGTGCCACGATCATCTATGCGACCCAGGATCGCGGACGCGGCGTGCTGGCGACCGTATCGACCGACGGCAGGGTGCAGCAGAAGCTCGAAGCCAGTACGGGCGATGTGCGCGAACCGGTGTGGGGTCCGTTTCCAAAGTAGGATTCGCGTGGTGGCGGATATGCGCTTGTGGCAGAATTTTGCGCAATTTTTCGGGCGGCAATGGTCCCGACGCAGTCGAACGGTTTTGATCGGGACATTCCCGGCAAGGAGAATCTGAATGAGAGTCGTGCAACTGGTTCTGATCGTGATGGGCGCAATTGCGTTGAGCGGTTGCCCGAAGAAGCCGCAGACGCTGCCGGACAGCGGACCGGCGCCTGCCGATACCGGTGCGAATACGAGCGGTTCGACCGGCGCGGATGTCTCGGGCAGCGAACTGAGCGCCGATCAGGCCGCCATTCAGGAGCTGCAGCGCACCGGCACCACGATCTACTTCGACTACGACCGCGCGGACATCAAGTCGGAATACCTGCCCATCGTCACTGCACATGCGCGCTACCTGAATGCCAACCCGCAGCGCAAATTGCGCCTGGAAGGTCATTCGGACGAGCGCGGTTCGCGCGAGTACAACATCGGTCTGGGTGAGCGACGCGCGCAGTCGGTACGTCGCGCGCTGCTGCTGCAGGGCGTGAATGAAACCCAGCTCACCACCGTGAGCTACGGTGAGGAGCGTCCGGCGGTGCAGGGCAGCGATGAAGCGGCGTACGCCAAGAATCGCCGTGTCGAGCTGGTGCCGTCGCGATGACCCGGGTGTTGAAGTCCTCGATCCTGTTCGCCGCGGTTGCAGTGCTGGCCGGCTGTGCCACGACACCGCCGGAACAGGACCCGGTCGTACAGAAGTTGAACGAGCTGGACGGTCGGCTGTTGCGCATCGAGCGGGTACTGGCGAACCAGAGCCTGCTCGACCTGTCGCAGCGAATCGAAGCCTCGCAGAATGAAGTACGAACGCTGCGCGGCCAGCTGGAGGAACTGCAGCACTCGGTATCCAGAAATCAGGATCAGCAGCGCGAGATGTATGGCGATCTGGATCGACGTCTCGCCACGGTCGAGGGCGGCGGCGTCGCAGCCGGTGCTGCGGCCGCGATGGCGGGCGGCAACAGCAACCTGCCGGTGCCGCAGGGTGACGATCGGGCCAACTACCAGGCCGCGTTCGATCTGCTCAAGGACGGCAAATATCCCGAAGCCGCCAATGCGTTCAAACAGTTCCTGACCACGTTTCCGACCAGTGCACTCGCCGACAATGCCCAGTACTGGCTGGGCGAATCGCACTACGTCACCAAACAGTATCCGGACGCATTGCGCGATTTTCGTACTGTGCTCGAGAAGTATCCTGACTCCCGCAAGATTCCGGATGCGCTGCTCAAGATCGGCTACTGCAACTACGAGCTGAAGAACTATGCGGAGGCACGCTCTTCGCTGGATCAGGTCGTGAAACAGTATGCAGATACGACGGCCGCGCGCCTGGCCAGTCAGCGCCTGGCGAAGATGGCGAGCGAAGGAAGATAGCAACCGGCGACGAGTGACCGGTGACGGGCGCATACGAGCACGTCGGCTGGCTCTGTCCCGCTGGTCACCCGTTACCGATCACTCGTCACCATGTCAGCTCGTCTCAAGCTCACCGAGATTTTCCTGTCGATTCAGGGCGAAGCCAACAGCGTTGGCTGGCCTACCGTGTTTGTGCGGTTGACCGGCTGTCCGCTGCGCTGTCAGTACTGCGATACCGCCTACGCGTTTCATGGCGGCGAATGGTGGTCGTTGCCGGCTGTGCTGGAACGCGTCGCAAGCTTCGATACACGTCATGTGTGCGTCACCGGCGGTGAGCCCCTGGCGCAGAAGGGATGCGCCGAGCTGCTCAAATCGCTGTGCGATGCAGGTTACAGCGTCTCGCTGGAAACCAGCGGGGCGCTCGACATCGGCAACGTCGATTCACGCGTCACGCGCGTTGTCGACGTCAAGACGCCCGGCAGCAATGAAGCAACGCGCAACCGCCTGGAGAATCTCGAGCTGCTGCGCGCCGACGAACAGATCAAGTTCGTCGTGTGCAGCCGCGAAGATTTCGATTGGTCGCGCGATCTGGTGCGCAGCAGATCGCTCGATCAGCGCTGTACAGTGCTGTTCAGCCCCAGCCACGGGCAGGTCGAGCCGCGGGACCTGGCACAGTGGATTCTGGAGGAACGGTTGCCGGTGCGCTTGCAGGTGCAACTCCACAAATATCTCTGGGGCAACGAGCCGGGGAGATAAGAAGGAGAGGGATCCGAACCGATTTCACAGGCTGTATCCATTGACGCCGATCGGAGCCAGCATCATCTCGCCCGTCGCCTGTCCTTGCTCTCTGTGTGAAACTTGGCCTATGACTTCTTCCTCGACACGAGCGGTGGTACTGGTTTCGGGCGGCCTCGACTCTGCCACCACACTTGCCATCGCGCGGTCGCAGGGACTTCAGTGCCATGCGCTCAGCGTCGACTACGGCCAGCGGCATCGGGCTGAGCTCGAGGCTGCTGCTCGCGTAGCGAAGACGCTTGGCGCCGTCGAGCATCGCGTGATCCGCGTGGATCTGGGCGGTATTGGCGGCTCCGCGCTGACGGACGCCAGCATCGCAGTGCCCGAGGCGCCGCAAAGCGGAATTCCCGTGACCTACGTGCCGGCACGCAACACCGTAATGCTGGCGCTGGCGCTCGGCTGGGCTGAGGTCCTGGGCGCCGACAGCATCTGGATCGGCGTGAATGCGGTCGACTACTCCGGGTATCCCGATTGCCGCCCCGAGTTCGTCGCTGCGTTCGAGCGCGTGGCGAACCTCGCCACGCGCAGCGGTGTTGAAGGCACCGCGAAGTTCTCCATCGACGCGCCGCTCATCGATCTGAGCAAGGCGCAGATCATCCGCCGCGGTCTCAACCTTGGCGTGGACTTCGGCAATACCGTGTCGTGCTACCAGGCTGATCCGGATGGACGCGCCTGCGGCCACTGCGATGCATGCCGTCTGCGCCGCGAGGGATTCAGTGCTGCCGGTGTGACCGATCCCACACGATACTTCCGGTGAACTCCGGATCTCATTTAGGTATGATGCGCGCCCCTTGACGGGCGACTTGGCCGCTGGCGACTGGCTGCTGGCCGATCAACAAGACCCGACATTTTCTCTGGCCAGCTGCCA
>DASTRD010000283.1:0-3377 GCA_035761425.1 Povalibacter sp. | reverse complement strand
ATCCCGATCCCGGCCTCAGCGTCGATGGCCGCGAACGTGCGGCCCGTCTGGCCAGGATGCTGTCGCAGGCTCGCCCGGTGCGCGGTATCGATGCAATTTTCGCTTCCGAATTCAAACGTACCCAGCAGACCGTCACGCCGCTGTCCGAGACGCTCGCATTGCCGTTGAACGTTGTCCCGACGGCCACCTGGAACGAATTGCCCAGACGCATCCTGCGCGGACATCGCGGGGAGTACGTCGTCGTTGCCGGAAATGCGGGCAATATCCCGTCCCTGATCGAAGCGCTGAGCGGGCAGAGAGTGCAGCTGCGCGACGACGAATACGACGCCATGTTCATCGTCTTCGCGCCGCAGATCTCGCGCGCCCAGGTCGTGCGCGTACGCTACTGATTGCGTCATGATCTTTCGCGAGACGCTCCGCATTCGCACCCGCGGCCGCAGCTTCGAGCCGCTGACTGCGTCTGTCGCGGAGGTCGTGCGCCGTTGCGGTATCCGCGAAGGGGTGTGCAACGTTTTCATTCAGCACACCAGCGCGTCTCTCATTGTTTCGGAGAATGCCGATCCGGCGGTCGCGCGCGACCTCGAACGTTTCATGCAACGGATTGCGCCGGATGGCTCTCGCGACTACGAACACGATGCAGAAGGGCCCGACGACATGCCGGCGCACATCCGCAGCGTACTGACTCAGACATCGCTGTGTGTGCCGGTGGGTCAGCAGCAATTGATGCTAGGCACCTGGCAGGGCATTTTCCTGTGGGAGCATCGTCACCGCGGTCACGCACGCGAGGTATTGGTGACGGTCGTCGGCGAGGCCTGATCCCTTCGGTCCGGGAGCGACTTTCAGCCGACGCGTCCATCGTACTGCGGGAATGTCCTAAACATTCTTTTATATGTGACGCATGCCGCACGTTGTGCGCGGATATTGCGCATACGGGCGATCATCGATTGAAGGATGTGTCGCGATCGAGTAAACGTTTTCCCTGTTGAGCTGTGGATCTTGCGCGAATGCGCATGCTTCAGCGCACAGGCAAGGGCAACGTTCGTGTGATCCGCATCCTGCGGATGCGAGTGCGATGTCAACACCGTAGCCTGCGTGGGGGGATGGTCCGGGCACATGGGCCAACGTGACGGCGAGGAGAATGAAAAGGACAGCCTGTTCGATCGCGGTCGCGGGACTGCTCTACGCAGCGAGCGGCAACACACAGTCGATTGAGGCATTGAAGCAGCTCTCAGTCGACGAACTGCTCAATGTGCAGGTCACGAGTGTGTCGAAGCGCTCCGAATCCCTGTCGGATGCGCCTGCTTCGATTTTCGTCATCAGCGCTGACGACATACGCCGCTCCGGCGTGACAACACTGGCCGAGGCGCTGCGCATGGCGCCCAATCTCGATGTAGCCAGAATCGACTCCGTCCAGTACGCGATCAGCGCACGCGGCTTCAACAACGCGGTGGGCAACAAACTATTGGTGATGATCGACGGACGCACCATCTACACGCCGCTGTTCTCGGGTGTGTTCTGGGATCAGCAGGACGTCCTGCTCCAGGACGTGGAGCGAATCGAGGTCATCAGCGGACCCGGTGCAACGCTGTGGGGTGCCAACGCGGTCAATGGCGTCATCAACGTCATCACCCGTTCCGCGGCTGAGACGACGGATGCCGTGCTGGTTGCAAGGGCAGGCCAGCACGAAAGCGGTGGCGCCTTCAGACTCGGCTCGAGCCGCGATGACGCGGCGTTTCGTGTCTACGGCAAGTATTCGAAATTCGACAACACGTTCCGCGCCGACGGCGGTGCAAATCCGGACACCTGGTCGCGCGGTCAGGCCGGCTTTCGCGCGGACTGGTCGCGCGAAACGGATCAGATCACGGTCCAGGGCGATGCATACGACGGGCATTCGGGCTCACGCGAGGGCTATGGCGGCCTCGACCTGGATGAAGTGTCGATTTCCGGCTTCAACGTGCTGGGCCGCTGGTCGCGACGTCTGGCAGGCGGCTCGGACATGCAGCTGCAGATGTACGTGGATCATTCCGAACGGCACGATGACCTTTTCTATGGTCCGACCGCGGACATCGTCGATCTCGACTTCCAGCACTCGATTCCGGGCCAGCGTCACACGGTGCTGTGGGGCGGCGGTTATCGCTATGGCAAGGACGATATCGAACCCGGCTTCGTGACGCTGTTCGTCCCGGACAGCCGCAGCATGGAGTGGGGCAATCTGTTCGTGCAGGACGACGTGCACCTGACCCCGAAGCTGCAGGCAACGCTCGGACTGAAACTGGAAAGCAACGATTACACGGGCGTGGAGTATCTGCCCAACCTGCGACTGGCCTGGAAAGTCACGGACAGCAGCCTGCTGTGGGGATCTTTGTCACGCGCAGTTCGTGCGCCCGCCCGGTACGATCGCGACGTGCGCTTCCCGGGCTTCCCTCCGTACTATGTGGTGGGCGGGCCCCACTTCGAATCCGAAGTCGCCAACGTCGCCGAGATCGGTTATCGCGCGCAGCCCTTGGATAGCCTGGGCGTATCAGTCACGTCGTTCCTGCATCGCTGGGACAAGCTGCGCAGCGGCTCAGCGCTGCCCGTCGAAATCAGCAACGACATCGAGGGCGATGTCTATGGCGTGGAGGCCTGGCTCAACTACCGCCCGCTCGATTTCTGGTCGGTGAGTGCAGGCGGCACGTGGCTGCAGGAAAAACTGCATCTTGATTCAGGCAGCCAGGATCCGGTGGGCGTGGACAATCCGACGCTGCGCAACGATCCGGACTACTACTGGACACTGCGTTCATCGTTCGATCTGACACGGACGGTGCAGCTGGATCTCTGGCTGTACAGTGTGGGCGAATTGCCGGCACCGCGTGTGCCGTCGTACACGGAGCTGGAGCTGCGCCTTGCATGGACGCTGCTGGATCACGTCGAGCTTTCGATCGTCGGACGCAATCTGCTGCACGATAGTCATCCCGAATATGGCGATGAGGTGTCTCGCAGCGAGATCGAGCGGACGGCTTACGGACAGGTGAGATGGCAGTTCTGAGAGCGGCACTGGCCGCCCTCACAGCGCTGTTGCTGATCACCACTGCCGATGCGGCGCCCGGCGAGTATCAGATCAAGGCTGTCTTCCTGCTGAATTTCTCGAGGTTCGTTGAGTGGCCACCGACCACCTTTGAATCTCCTGACGCACCGTTCGTGGTCGGCGTGTTCGGCGACGATCCATTCGGCGCGGACCTCGATCAGGTCATGAAGGGTGAGACGGTGCAGGGCCGACCCATCGTCGTGCAGCGCGTCACTTCGGCGCAGGAGGCGGCTCAGTGCCAGATCCTGTTCGTCCATCGGTGGTCCGGCGCCCCGATGAACAAGATTCTGGATGCAATCGACGCCACGGG
>DASTRD010000282.1:0-6484 GCA_035761425.1 Povalibacter sp. | reverse complement strand
TGAAGAGAAGCGGCGGTCGCCGCACGGTGCCGCAGATATTCATCGGCGAGCGGCACGTTGGGGGATACGACGATCTGGCAGCACTGGATCGCTCGGGTGAACTCGACCAACTGCTGGTGAGCAATACATAAGGTTCGCGTTGGCGCGACCGATCCATTCGACACTCACACGATTGAGGAAACGATCATGGTTGATGAAGTCCCCGTAACCCCGCCGGCTGACGGACAGAACGATCCGAACGCACCGATGTTCGCGCCGCAGTTGGTTTACCTGAAGGACGTTTCATTCGAGGCTCCGCAAGGCCCGCGCGTCAGTCCCAACGCGCCGAATCCGACCATCGGTCTGAACCTCACCACATCGGTGAACGATCTGGGTCAGGACCTGAAGGAAGTGGTGTTGACGGTGCGAGTGGAAGCCAAGGCCGGTGACAAGACGGTGTGGCTGGTGGAAGCTCAGCAGGCGGGTGCATTCGGCATCCGCAATGTTCCGACGGGAGAAATGCAGCGTCTGCTCGGTATTTTCTGTCCGAACTATCTGTTGCCGTACGCACGCCAGGTCATTTCGGATCTGCTGGCGAAGGGTGGTTTTCCGCAGTTCCTGCTGCCACCGGTCAATTTCGACGCCCTGTTCACTCAGGCCGCCGCGCAGGCACAACAGCAAGCCCAGCAGCAGGCTGCAGCTGGTGCGACAGGCCCTGTGAACTGATCGGTCGCACGGACGATCAGCTTCATGAGCAGCACGCCGGCGACAGGGACTGCTCCGGCATCCGCCGCCGCGCCGATTGCAGTGCTCGGCGCAGGATCGTGGGGCACGGCATTGGCGATTCAGTTCGCCCGTGTCGGTCCCACGACGTTATGGGGTCGCAACGGTTCCCATCTCGCCGATCTCGCTCGTGATCGGCGCAATGTCCGCTATCTGCCGGATGCGCCGTTTCCCGACGCGTTGACCATTGAAGGCGATCTGGAGCGCGTGCTCACTACGCATCGCGACGTCGTCATTGCCGTTCCGAGCCATGCGTTGCGCGAAACGCTGCTCGAGATAGCGCCGCATCATGCACGCGATCTGCGCCTGGCGTGGGCGACCAAGGGTTTCGAACTGTCGAGCGGCCTGTTGCCACATCAGGTGGCTGAGCAAGTTCTGGGCGCAGGCGTACCCGCCGCCGTTATTTCCGGCCCGACGTTCGCAAAGGAAGTCGGCGCCGGTCTGCCGACTGCCATGACGGTGGCTGCGACCGATCACGACTTCGCAGCAGCGCTGGCGCAACGAATCTCCAGCGTGAGCTTCCGTGCGTATACCTCGACCGATGTCATCGGCGTCGAAATCGGTGGCGCGGTGAAAAACGTGCTCGCCATCGGTGCCGGTCTGTCGGATGGATTGGGATTCGGAGCGAATACGCGCATTGCGCTCATCACTCGCGGCCTGGTCGAAATGACCCGGCTCGGCGTGGCGCTCGGTGCACACCGCGACACCTTCATGGGTCTTGCCGGGCTTGGCGATCTGGTGCTCACCTGCACGGACAATCAGTCGCGCAATCGCCGCTTCGGACTCGCGCTCGCCGCAGGCGAAAACACGGCAGCAGCACAGAAGAACATCGGCCAGGTCGTCGAGGGTGTGCTGGCGGCCCGTGCGGTCCGTGAAGTGGCGCTCAAGGCAGGGGTTGAAATGCCCATCTGCGAACAGCTCTATCGCGTCGTTCACGACGGCCTGCCACCAAAGGAAGCAGTACGCGAATTGATGAGCCGCACGCTCAAACCCGAAGGCGCCTGACTTCGCGGCCAGGCGAATCCCGGCACGGGTTGCCACGCTCGTGCAGAAGAGCGTTTCGCCCTCTGTTAAATCCTGTCTCCGGATTTATCGGAATCCGAGCTGCCGCCATGCCTCGTATGTCACAACGGCAACTGCATTCGAAAGGTTGAGGCTGCGATTGCCAGGCTGCATGGGGATGCGCAACTGATTGGACAGCGGGCAACGCGCCAGCACTTCCTGAGGCAAGCCGCGCGTTTCGGGGCCGAACACGAATGCATCCCCCGGTTGAAAGGCCGGCTCGTCATAGCGTGTGGCGCCGCGCGTCGAGACTGCAAACCAGCGCGTGGCTCCGACATCTTCCAGGCATTTTTCCAGCGAATCCCACTGTTCCACGTGCGCCAGTTCGGCGTAATCCATGCCGGCGCGGCGCACTGCCTTTTCACTCAGATCGAATGCGATGGGTCGGATGAGATGCAACCGACAGCCTGCATTGGCGCTCAGGCGGATGGCATTACCCGTGTTGGGCGGAATCTCGGGCTGATAGAGGACCAGGTGGAACACGGAAAGCGCGGGGTAACGGGCGAGGGCGCAGAATGCGACTCGACGTGATCGGCCGCAAGCGTCTTTCCGCTAAACTGCGCTGCATCCATCGAGTTGATCTCTCTCATGAACGCATCTTCACCTCCCTCCTCGCTGGCACTGTCCTTCTGCGGCCTGGCCTTCGATTCGCCCGTTGTGCTGCTGTCCGGGTGCGTGGGATTCGGCGAGGAGTACACGCGCGTCGCAGGCTTCAGCAATCGGCACGTCGGCGGCATCTGCCTGAAGGGTACAACGCGGGAACCGCGGCTCGGCAATCCACCGCATCGTGTTTACGAAACGCCGATGGGGATGCTCAATGCGATCGGTCTGCAGAATCCCGGTGTCGACCATGTCGTCACGAAAATCCTGCCGACGCTCGACTTCAGCGAGACGCGCTTCATCGCGAATGTCTGTGGCTCGACCATCGAAGACTATGTGGAAGTGACGCGTCGGTTCGACGATTCGCCCATCGATGCCATCGAGATCAACATCTCCTGTCCCAACATCAAGGAAGGAGGCGTGCAGTTCGGCAACTACCCGGAGATGTCTGCGCGCGTGGTCGCCGCGTGTCGCGCCGTCACGAAGAAGCCACTGATCACCAAATTGTCGCCGAACCAGACCGACATCCGCGAGAACGCACGCCACTGCATTGAAGCCGGTACCGATGCGCTTGCCGTCATCAATACCGTGATGGGTATGGCGATCGACGTGAACACGCGCCGACCGGTGCTCGGCAACACCCAGGGCGGACTATCGGGTCCGGCGATCAAGCCGATCGCGCTGCTGAAAGTGCATCAGGTGTACGAGGTCGCACGGCGCCATCACATCCCGATCATCGGCCAGGGTGGCATCTGTTCTGCGAACGACGCGCTGGAATTCCTCATCGCCGGCGCCACAGCGGTCGGCGTGGGCACCGCGCTGTTCTACGATCCGCTGGTATGCCCGAAGATCAACCAGGGCATTGCGGACTATCTGTCGAAGCACGGCATGAAGTCGGTCGGCGAGCTCGTTGGCACGTCATCCGCCCATCCGCCGCAGTTGGATCAGGACGGGCGTGCAAAAAGGAGCGCGTAAGGAAGCGCGTTGCAGGACGCGGATGAGTTTTGAACCTCATCCCGATCGTCTTCGCTATTTTTCGCGGTGCTGCTTCGGTTCTTCCTATTCATCATCCATCGCAAGCTCCTTGAGCTTGCGCGTCAGCGTGTTGCGCCCCCAGCCAAGCAGGCGCGCTGCTTCCTGACGGCCGCCTTCGGCCTTGCGCAGCGCGGCGCGGATCAGCGTGCGCTCGAATTCCGGCATCGCATCGTCGAGCAGCGGAATTTCGCCGGCAGCCAGGCGTTTCTCCGCCCAGCTCGTCAGCTGACGGGTCCACTCATCCTGCAGTCTGGCCGGACCCGGTGAACCGCCCAGGTCGGTAGGAATGTCTTCGGACTTGATCTCGCGTCCGGGCGCCGTGACCGTGAGGCGCCGGCACGTGTTGACCAGCTGGCGCACATTGCCCGGCCAGTCGAACGTGGACAGCACCGCCATGGCTTCGGGAGAAAGCGTTTTCGGCTCCACGCCCAGTTCGATCGCGGCCGCATCCAGGTAATGCAGCAGCAGTTCCGGAATGTCTTCGCGTCGCTGGCGCAGCGGCGGCACTTCGATGCGAATGACGTTGAGGCGATGCAGCAGATCCTCGCGGAACATGTTTTGCTTTACGCGATCTTCCAGTGTCTGGTGTGTCGCAGCGATGACGCGTACGTCAACGCGCACCGGGACCTGGCCGCCAACGCGATAGAACTCGCCCTCGGCCAGTACCCGCAGCAGGCGCGTCTGCAATTGCGGAGACATGTCGCCGATTTCGTCCAGAAACAGTGTGCCGCCATCAGCCTGTTCGAATCGGCCGCGACGCAGTGCATCGGCGCCGGTGAACGACCCCTTTTCATGGCCGAACAATTCGGACTCGAGCAGATCGGCGGTGAACGCTGAAGTGTTCAGTGCGATGAACGCCTTGCTGGCGCGTGGGCTATGACGGTGCAGCGCGCGTGCAACCAGCTCCTTGCCGGTGCCTGATTCGCCGGTAATCAGCACCGTCATGCTCGAGCGCGACAGCCGGCCAATCGCGCGAAATACCTCCTGCATGGCTGGCGCCTGCCCGAGCATTTCGGGAATACGACGCGATTCGGTGACGACCTCTTCGACGCGATCTTTCTGCGTCGCCGCGCGACGCACCAGGTCGACCGCCTGATCGATGTCGAATGGCTTGGGCAGATATTCGAAGGCCCCGCCCTGATAAGCCGCTACGGCGCTGTCCAGATCCGAGTGCGCCGTCATCACGATGACTGGCAACTCCGGCTGGCTGTCATGAATTTCCGTAAGCAATTCAAGGCCGCTGCGACCAGGCATGCGGATGTCGGTGATCAGCACGTCGGGACGATCACGTCGCAACGCCGCCAGTGCCGAATCGGCATGGTCGAACGCAGTGGGCGCCATACCTCCCTGGCGCAGCGCGCGTTCGAGGACCCAACGGATGGAGGCATCGTCATCGACGAGCCACACATTAAGAGGCTTGGCTGGCATTTGAAGCATGGAATGGCAACAAAATGGTGAAGGTGGTCGATCCGGGGCGGCTTTCGAACTCGATGAGTCCATCGTGGCGACTCACCAGGTCCTGGGCGACAGCCAGTCCAAGTCCCGTGCCATCCGCACGTCCGGTGACCAGCGGATAGAACAATGTGTCGCGCAGGTGCTCAGGAACGCCCGGCCCGTTGTCTTCGAACTGCACGCAGGCCACGAGCCGATGACGGCGCGTACCGATGTTCTGATTGGTCAGTGCGCGGGTACGCAGCGTGATGCGACCGCCTGCCTGCGCCAGCGCCTGAGAAGCATTGCGACCCAGATTGAGCATCGCCTGAATGATCTGGTGACGATCGAGCAGCAGCGGCGGCAGGCTGGGATCGTAGTCGCGATCGATCGTGACATTGGGCGGCGCATCGGCCGCGAGCAGGTGGCCCACGTGCTGCAGCAACTCGTGAACGTTCACCAGTTCCTTGCGCGGGTGATGCCCGGGCCCCAGCAGGGTGTCGACGAGCAGTGCCAGCCGATCCGCCTCGCTGATGATGACGGAGGTGTATTCGCGCATGGAAGCGTCGCTGAGCTGACGCTCGAGCAATTGCGCCGCGCCGCGCAAGCCACCCAGGGGATTTTTGATCTCGTGGGCGAGCTGCCGGATCATGGCGCGGCTGCCGCCGATCTGGGTGAGCAGCGCATTCTCACGCGTGATGCGCTGGTGTTGCGTGTCGTCGCTGATCTCGATCAGCACCGCCGATGCCGTGCCGGCTTCCTCGTAGGGTGCAACGTTGCAATCGACGATCAGCTCGGCGTCGCCGTACACCGGTCGCAGCACCAGTTCCCGGCGTGAAATCGGCCGCCATGTCTCAGCGGCTCGCCTGACGACCTCGCTCAACGCCGTGGCATCGATCAGCAGATCCGCCACCGGCTTGCCGAGCACCTGATTGCGGCTGACGCCGAACAGCGTCTCTGCCGCTACGTTGATGTAGAGCAGATGCTGTCCAGCGTCGACAATCAGGATGCTGGTGCTGAGACTGTCGAGTATGCGATCAGGATCAGCCATGGCGGGTCGGGAAAACGTCGTGGGATGGGCAACCATCACTGGTTGTCACCCCTGTATCCGGTCGCGTGGAGCGACGGGTCAACCGCTATTTTTTCCCTGCGTGGCAGGGGACCGGCGACTATTTGCCGGGGCGTGAAGTCGTCGGCTTCGATGTGTCGTCCGCTTTGACAGCGGGACGATTGGTGCGACGGTCCACGGTGCTTGTCGGTACCGCATTGAGCGCCGCGTATGTCGGCTGCGTCTTGGGCATCTTGTTGCCGGCGCGCGGTTGGGGCTTGGGCGGCGGGCGCTGCGCGGGTCCTACGGGCGGTTGCGCAATCGACTGCTGACGAACGAAGAACGTCACCGGTGACGTCTCCTGAATGCGCTTGCTGCCATCGCTCGAGACCACTACGCCGACAACTGTGTGCGAGCCGCGCGCCACTTCGGTCAGGTCGTACGTCAGAGCGTTGCCCGGACCGTCCAGCGCACGACCGTCCAGATACACATACAGCGAATGCCCGGCCTGCAGCGACGGTTCGATGTGAACTTCGATCGTGACCT
>DASTRD010000281.1:0-4996 GCA_035761425.1 Povalibacter sp. | reverse complement strand
GGGCTGCGAATGACGAAGCCGTCGCGCCGGACGGTCTCGGCATCCGAGCGGCATACGACGGAAACGCGTGCTCCCGCGCGCGCCAGCGCAGATCCGTAGAGCGCACCGATGGCGCCCGCGCCGACGACGAGGACGGACACTGGCTGATGCATGATGTCAGCGGCCGAAGCGGATGGCGTTGCGCTCGCGCGCCTTGGCGGCTTCGACTTCGCGATTGCGTGGGGCGGTGGTCGATACCAGCGAAGCAATCAATGTCCGCGCCGCATCCGTGACTTCATCGACTGCGCGTTCGAACGCGGCCTGATTGATCTTCGACGGACTGTTGAACCCGCTCAGCTTGCGTACGAACTGCAGCGATGCCGCGCGGATTTCATCATCCGTGGCCGGTGGCTCGAAGTTGAACAAGGTCCTGATGTTGCGGCACATGATGTAAACCCGCGGGTGGCTCAAATGGAGGTTGCCGACAGCATATGCCCGGGCTCGCCGGAGGAAAAATCAGTCCGGTCATGCCGCCGATGCACCTCCCGGACCGACCACGGAGGACGCGGGCAGGGGTATAGGGTGGGGTAAGTATTTGAATCTTCGAAGATTGCGGCGCCCTGTCGGCGACAGCCACAGCGGCATGGCGCGGACCGGCCCGAGCCCGGATAATGCCGCCCGCTTTTTTGCCCCGCTTTTCGAGGATCGTCATGCCGCAACTGTCCGCCCTGAGTGCCGAAGACCTTCGCAGTTATCACAGCCAGATCCGTCAGCGTTACGACGCGTTTGCAGGGCGCGGCGTCAAACTGAACCTCACGCGCGGCAAACCATCTCCGGCTCAGCTCGATCTGAGCAACGCGCTGCTGTCGTTGCCGGGAGCCACCGACTACATGTCCGGCACGATCGATACGCGCAATTACGGCGAACTGGCCGGCCTGCCTGAGTTGCGCGCATTGCTTGCGCCGCTCTTCGGGGTCACGCCGGACCGCCTCATCGTCGGTGAGAACGCGAGTCTTTCGCTGATGCACGACTCGGTCGCGTTCTCGATGTTGAAAGGCAACTGCGACAGCGAACGTCCCTGGTCGAAGGAAGCGCGCATCGCCTTCCTGTGTCCGGTGCCCGGGTATGACCGCCATTTTTCCATCTGCCAGGAATTCGGCATCGAGATGATTCCGGTGGCGATGAACGACGACGGCCCTGACATGGATGTTGTCGAGAAGCTGGTCGCCGCAGATCCACAGATCAAGGGCATGTGGTGCGTGCCGAAATACAGCAACCCGACCGGTGTGGTGTATTCGAATGCAACCATCGAGCGGCTCGCAAAAATGAAAACGGCGGCGCGCGATTTCCGGCTGTTCTGGGACAACGCTTACGCCGTGCACCATCTGACGCCTGAGCGCATCGAGATCGCCAACATCGATGAGGCCTGCATCAAGCACGGCAATCCGAATCGCGCCTTCATCTACGGTTCCACCTCCAAGGTGACATTCGCCGGTGCCGGTGTAGGTGTGCTCGGTGGGTCGAAGGACAACGTGGCCTGGTATCTCAAGCGCATCGAAAAGCGCACCATCGGTGGCGACAAGGTGAACCAGCTGCGTCATCTGCGGCTGCTGAAGAACAGCGATGGAGTTGCCGCATTGATGGATCGACATCGCGTGATCCTCGCGCCGAAGTTCGACAAGGTGCTCGATACGCTCGAAGAACACCTGGGCAGCTCAGGCGTTGCTCGCTGGACGCGACCGAAAGGTGGCTACTTCATTTCGCTGGATGTGCTCGACGGCTGCGCCAAACACGTGGTCAAGCTGGCCAGGGAAGCAGGTGTCGAGCTGACGCCCGCCGGAGCAACGCATCCGCTGGGCAACGATCCGTACGATCGCACCATCCGCATTGCACCGAGCTTTCCCGATCTCGACGAAGTGGCGCAGGCAGCAGAAGGCGTCGTGCTGGCGGTGCTGCTGGCAGCCACCGAGAAGTTGCTGGCCAACGCGGCCCAGTAATCGAAACGGGATCAGCGGGCCTTCACGGCTGCGAGTGCTGGCCTGCCGATCTGGCGTCGATCGCGTCGCGACGCGTCACGCCCAGTATTTTTCTGGCCAGCGACAGCGCGCCGATGATGGCCACGGCGCAGGCGCCGAACATCAGAATTTCGAACGGCCACAGGTTGTGCGATGACGGATCGCGCGTCGTATCGATGATGATGCGCAGGATCACGAAGATCATGAGGCCCAGCGGGACCGCTGCCGCGAGGCGCCAGCCGCCGTGCCATCTGATCATGCTTCGCACGGGCAGCGCGATGCTGCCCAGCGCCAGCGCCACGATCACAAGCGCAAATCCGTTGATCCAGGCAACATCGCTGGTGTCGACCGAGTCACTTTGCTCCTGCCGGGCTCGCTGCCGGGAATGCTCAGATGCTTCCCGCAACAGATCCTCGACCCACGCGGGCTTTGCACTCTGCGCAGTTGATTCTGCGGACCACGCATAGCTAACCGGCAGACCCGCGACGATCCATTCCCGATAAGGCGAACCGCCGCCGGCTCTGATCCGGATTTCGTCGATGGCGCCCGGCTCGGTCAGCGCAAACCAGCCGAGTGCGTGACCGGTGCCGGACAGCAACCCGGATCCGTGGGACATTGCCTGCGAGACTTCACGCCCCTCGAGGAACGGGCGCGCCCACAGGCGCACGACTTCATCGCTGTCATAGTCGATGCGCACATACAGCGATGTGCCGAGGCCGAGCTGTGAACCCGACGCGACACTCAGTTCACCGACACTTGCCCGAGTGTCGGCGTGCGCGCTGCCGATCGACAGAAGCGCAATGGCAATAATGGTGATTGACCGCCATGTCATGTGCCGAGCTTAGGCAGTCTGCCGCGGCACGAATGTGATTCAGACAGCAGATGATTTCATGCGCACCGCTCGCGCCAGTGAGTTCGATCACAGTTTGCGTGCCCGCGTGCAATCGGCGGCTGCATTCCACAGGTGCATGACTGCGTAGCCACGCCACGGATGCCAGTGCTCGGCGCGTGCATCGAGTGCCTTGACGGAGAGCGGTACATCGCTGTCGCTGGCCATCCGGCGCAGCACCAGGTCACCCGTGGGGAACGCATCGGGCTCGCCCAGCGCGCGCAAGACAATGTATTGCGCGGTCCAGATGCCAAAGCCGGGCAGGGCCGCCAGCGCCTGAGTCACCGCTTCCCATCCTGCGCTGAAATCCACGCGACCCTCCATGACTGCACGCGCGAGTGACTGCATCGCGGCGATGCGCGCGCCCGTGATACCGAGACCATCGAGTGAGGCGGTGGCGAGTGCGGCGGGTGAAGGAAACAGATGCGTCAGTCCGTTCATGGCCGGCGCGACGGGCGTGCCGATGCGTTGCACGAGACGGCAGGCGAGCGTCCGGGCAGCAGCGACGCTGACCTGCTGGCCCAGCACTGCGCGGATCGCGCACTCGAATGGATCCCAGGCACCGGGAATGCGTAATCCCGGGCGCTTCTTCACAAGCGTTGTCAGCAGCGGATCGGCACGCAGGGTCTGACGAATGCGCGCAGGATCGGCCGCGAGATCGAACATGCGTCGAGCAGTCGCAGAGATCTGGAACAGCGCTGCGGGCGCTGCGCCGTGCACACGCAATTCGAGTGCACATTCGCCATGGAGCGGGCGAACGCAGATGGACACCGGGCCGGCGTCGGTCGCGACAGTGCGGGCATAACCCTGTGCATCGACGCGCTCAACGCCGGGGATTGCGCGTGTGGCGAGAAACGCGTGCACATGCGCCCAGTCGTACGGCGGTCGATACGATAGTTTCAGTGCAACTTCACTGCCGTCTGCGACACGCTCGCGAGTCAGCTTGCGAAGATCGCGCGGTGCTCGTCCATAGGTCGTCTGAAAGGCATCGTTGAATCGCCGCACACTGCCGAAACCGGAGGCGAGAGCGATCTGCGTGATCGACAGATGTGTTTCATCCAGCAGCCGCTTGGCGAAGTGCAGTCGGCGTGTCTGCGCCAATGCGAGGGGGGAGGCGCCGACGTGCTGTGTGAACAGTCGATGCAGGTGTCGCGCACCGATCCCGACCTTCGCCGCAAGTTCGTCGACGCTCAGCTCATCGAGCGCGCCATCCTGAATCATGCGCAATGCGCGCCTGACGACGGCGGACGTGCCCAGCCAGGCAGGCGTCCCGGGCGCCGCTTCGGGACGACAGCGCAGACAGGGACGAAATCCGGCCTCGGCGGCTGCAGCCGCGGTGGCGAAGTAGTGAATGTTCTTCGGGCGCGGGCTGGGCGCAGGGCACACCGGCCGGCAATAGATGCCAGTCGTTTTCACTGCGATGAAGAACTTGCCGTCAAAACGGCGATCGCGGCTCAGTCGCGCTCGATCCAGCGCCGCGCGGTCCAGACCTGCAATGGGATTCATGGCGCAGAAGATATGCCGCAACAGCCGCGCCGACTAGCCGGATTCGGACGTGGATGAAGGCGTATTTCGGAAGACGTTTTCTTACACTGCGTCTGCCTGTGCCTCGGGTCGTGCGGCAGCAAACGCCGGCAGAGATTCCAGATGCGTGCTGATCGCCACCAGAGTCGGAAACGGCGTCAGGTCGGTATTGAAGCGCCGTGCGTTGTACATCTGCGGCACGAGGCAGATATCCGCAATCGACAGTGTGTCGCCGTAGCAGAAGCGCGCGCCTGCAGACAATGCTCGCACTTGTTGCTCGAGGCCCGTAAAGCCGACCGTGATCCAGTGGCGATACCACAGGTTCACGCCCTCGTCGTCCTGCGCGAGCTCGTGCCGCAGGTAGTTCAGCACGCGCAGGTTGTTCAGCGGATGAATGTCGCACGCGATGGCGAGCGACATCGAACGGATCTGCGCGCGTGCGAGCGGGTCGGTGGGCAGCAGGGGCGGATCCGGATACTTCTCCTCAAGGTACTCGATGATGGCCAGCGACTGTGACAGGACTGCGCCGTCGGTCTCCAGCGCCGGAATCAAGCCTTGCGGATTCAGCGCGAGGTAGTCGGGCGAGCGA
>DASTRD010000280.1:0-14023 GCA_035761425.1 Povalibacter sp. | reverse complement strand
CGCGAGCAGGTCGAGCAGCTCCTGCCAGCGTGGCAGAGCTGGTATCCCAGTCTCTTTCACGCCGCGGAAGATCTGGGAATCATTCGCGCACGCGTGTGTGCGCCGTCATCCCTGATGCTCTCGAACCGGCACGCGGGCGTGCAGGAGGAGGCGATGCGCGCGTTCAAGGAACGCTGGAGCGTCGAAGATGAGCCGGAGCTGCCGCCACCACAGCATCTGCAACTGATGAAGCGCATTCAGAATCAGGTGCGCCATAACCAGAATCGCAAACGCGTCGCGCCACCGCGCCGCAAATAGCATCGCTGTCGGCAATCTACCTGCCGGCGATCCTGGAGAAATCCGGCGCGCGCCGTTCCGCGAAAGCGCTGAAAGCTTCTGAAGCTTCAGCAGTGCGCAACCGCTCGGCGAATACGTCGGATTCCCGAGTCATCACATCGGCAAGCAACTGCGCATCGCGCATGAGCCGCTTGGTGGCCTGCACTGCACCCGCCGGGCGCTGTGCGAGGCTCTTCGCCACGGCAATTGCATGCGCCCTCACATCGGCCGCTGGCACTGCGGCATTGGCCAGTCCGAGCGCAGCGGCGGTACGCCCATCGACTGCTTCGCCCAGTGCGAACATTGCGAATGCCCGCGCATGGCCCAGGCGGGCCGGCATCAGCAGGCTCGATGCCGCTTCGGGAACCAGAGCCAGATTGACGAACGGCGTACTGAGGCGGGCATCTTCGGCCACGTACACCAGATCGCAATGCAGAAGCATGGTGGTGCCGATTCCCACCGCGAGCCCCTGCACCGCGGCGATGTAAGGCTTCTGCGCGCGCGCCAGCAGTTCGAGAAATCGATGGACGTTCAGTTCATCGCGTCTGAGTTTCCCAGCAGCAATGGCGGCAAAGTCGGCGATGTCGTTGCCCGCAGTGAACGTGTCTCCTTCGGCATCGAACATCACCACCCGGATCTGCGGATCGCTTTCCGCCTTCAGCAGTGCGTCTGACATGGCCGCGTACATCGCATTCGTGAAGGCATTCTTCTTCTCGGCGCGATCGAAGGTGATGCGCAGGATGCCGTCCTCAGCATGGACCCGGATGTGAGAGGTCATGGTGGTGCTCCGCAGAGGTTGTGATCGCAGGCGGCTTTGTCCGGTCAAGTTCGCACGCGGGGATGTTTATCTCAAGTCACCCATGGACACTGCGGAAGTCCTTGCCGGTACGTCGTGCCTTCTGTGCCTGAAAAGGAAAGGGGGAGCAATGCTCCCCCTCGACCTTCGACACTGTCGCGACGTGCTTTCCGCACCGTGGCGCTGACTATGCCGCCTTGCTGCTGCTGGCCAGCTGACGCAACACGTAGTGCAGGATGCCGCCATGCTGGTAGTACTCGCGCTCCTTCGGCGTGTCGATACGTACACGCACTTCGAACTGGATCGGTGCACCGCTCGCAGGCGTCGCGACCACCGTCACGACTTTGGCTGCACCGCCATTCAGGCCGATGATCTCGTAGGTTTCCTTGCCCGTCAGTCCCAACGACTGTGCGTTCTGGCCTTCCTTGAACTGCAGGGGCAGCACGCCCATGCCGATCAGATTGGAGCGGTGAATGCGCTCGAAGCTCTCGGCGATCACGGCCCTGGCACCGAGCAGCATCGTTCCCTTGGCGGCCCAGTCGCGCGATGAACCGGTGCCATATTCCTTGCCGGCGATGATCACCAGCGGCGTGCCTTCTTCCTTGTAACGCATTGCGGCGTCATAAATGCTCATCTGCTCACCGCTCGGAACATGCACGGTCACGCCGCCCTCGGTGCCGGGAGCGAGCAGATTGCGCAGGCGGATGTTGGCGAACGTGCCGCGCATCATGACCTCGTGATTGCCGCGTCGCGCGCCATAGGAATTGAAATCCGCGGGCTGCACGCCGAGCGACATCAGGTACTTCGCGGCCGGGCTGGTCCTGGAAATGTTGCCCGCCGGCGAAATGTGGTCTGTCGTCACGGAATCGCCGAGCAGGGCCAGGACACGCGCATTGCGAATGTCGGCCACCGCAGCCGGTTTCATGCCCATGCCCACGAAGTAGGGCGGATTCTTCACGTAAGTGGAGCTCTCGTTCCAGGAGTAGATCTTCCCTGCCGGCAGCTTGATCGCATTCCAGTGTTCGTCACCGGCAAACACGCTCGCATAGCTCTTGCGGAACATGGCCGAATCCACCGACTTCCCGATGAACTCCTGAATCTCCGCAGGCGCCGGCCAGATGTCCTTCAGGTACACAGGCTTGCCATCCTTGCCCGTACCGAGCGGCTCGGTGGTGAGATCGAGATCCAGCGTGCCGGCGAGCGCGTAGGCCACGACCAGCGGCGGCGAAGCGAGGAAATTCATCTTCACTTCCGGATGCACGCGGCCTTCGAAATTGCGGTTGCCGGAGAGCACCGAACAGGCGACCACGTCACCGGCCTTCACGGCATCGGAAATTTCCTGCTTCAGAGGACCGGAGTTGCCGATGCAGGTCGTGCAACCGTAGCCGACGGTGTAGAAGCCCAATGCTTCGAGATCCGGGGTGAGACCGGCCTTGGCGAGGTAATCGGTGACGACACGCGAACCGGGCGCAAGACTGGTCTTGACCCACGGCTTCGATGTAAGGCCGCGCTTGTGCGCATTGCGCGCGAGCAGCCCCGCGGCGATCAGCACGGCGGGATTCGACGTGTTGGTACAGCTGGTAATGGCGGCGATGAGCACTGCGCCATCCTTCACCTCGAAGGTCTTGCCGTCGATGCTTGCCGTGGCCACGCCGCTCGCCGTCGGATTCTTCTGCTTGCGCTCGTCGGCCATCTTCGTGAAGGCGGCCTGGTAAATCTGCTTCGCACTGCGCAGCGGCACACGATCCTGCGGACGCTTCGGGCCGGCGAGCGAAGGCTCCACAGTGCCGAGATCCAGTTCGAGCACATCGGTGTAATCCGCCTGCGCCGCGCCATCTTCGCGCCACAGTCCCTGATGCTGGGCATAGGCCTTCACCAGTGCGATCTGTTCGGCGCTGCGGCCAGTCAGTTCCAGATAGCGCAACGTTTCCTTGTCGATCGGGAAGATGGCGCAGGTGCTGCCGAATTCCGGGGACATGTTGGCGATGGTCGCGCGGTCAGCCAGCGGCAGATTGGCAAGACCGTCGCCGAAGAACTCGACGAATTTGTCCACGACGCCTTTCTTGCGCAGCATTTCCGTAACCGTCAGGACCAGATCGGTCGCCGTCGCGCCCGCGGGCAGGTTGCCGACGAGCTTGAAGCCGATGACGTTCGGAATGAGCATGGTGACCGGCTGACCGAGCATGGCTGCTTCGGCCTCGATGCCGCCCACGCCCCAGCCGAGTACGCCCAGGCCGTTCACCATTGTGGTGTGCGAATCGGTACCGACCAGCGTGTCCGGATATGCCCAGCGCACGCCGTCCTTCTCTGCGTCGAACACCACACGAGCCAGATGCTCGATGTTGACCTGGTGCACGATGCCCGTATTCGGCGGCACCACCTTGAAGTTGTGAAACGCCGTCTGACCCCAGCGCAGGAATTCATAGCGCTCGGTATTGCGGTTGAACTCGATGGTGGTGTTCTGCAGCAGCGAATCCGGTGCGCCATAGGCATCGACCTGCACCGAGTGGTCGATGACCAGTTCGGCCGGTGACAGCGGATTGATCTCATCGGCATTGCCGCCGAGCTTGATCATGGCCTCGCGCATGGCGGCGAGATCGACCACCGCCGGCACACCCGTGAAGTCCTGCATGATCACGCGACTCGGCGTGAAGGAGATTTCGTAGCAAGGCGCAGACTTCGGATCCCAGGCGAGGAGTGCCTCCACATCGGCACGCGTCACGTTCACCCCGTCTTCGAAACGCAGCAGATTTTCCAGCAGGATCTTGAGCGAGTAGGGCAGCCGCGCGACGTTGCGGTCGGCGAGCCCGGCAAGGCTGAAAATCTCGAAATTATTGCTGCCGCACGTCAGCGTGGTGCGCGCCTTGAACGAATCTTTCATGCATCCTCCAGGAGGAAAAAGGGCTGGCGCATCAGGGAAGGCGCCGTGAAGCGCGCGGATTATAGCGACTGTAACGCCCGAATGAGACTGCGAACACGAGGAAAATCCGTGTTGCGATATTCGTAAAGTCTTGGAGACGCAGCGACTGCGTCTGATCAGGCGACGTGTCGTGAATCGCTAGCCGCGGACAGCGTCCGTTCGATCACTCCGCCACCCAGGCACTCTTCACCGTCGTAGAACACCGCGTACTGGCCAGGCGTGACGGCACGCTGCAAATCGCGGAAATGCACATCGACGCTGCCATCGTCGAGCACCGTGACTTCGCATGGCTGGTCGGGCTGTCGATAACGAACCTTCGCCGTGCACTTGAATCGCACGCCCGGCGCGGCTCCGGCCACCCACGCCAGTTGCGAAGCGATCAACCGCTCGCTCAGCAATGCGGGATGATCGTGGCCCTGCACAACGATCAGCGCGTTGCGAGTGAGATCCTTGCCGCATACGTACCATGGCGCCTCACTGGCGTCGGCCCGACCGCCAATGTGCAATCCCTGACGCTGACCGAGCGTGTAGTACATCAGACCCTGATGCCGGCCGACCTGTTTGCCCTCGAGCGTCTCGATGTCGCCGGGCTGCGCGGGCAGGTACTGCGACAGAAACTGCGCGAAGGGCCGCTCACCGATGAAACAGATGCCGGTGCTGTCCTTCTTGTCGAACACCGGCAGGGTGAGATCGCGGGCAATGCGGCGGATCTCGTCCTTGCGCTTGTCGCCGATGGGGAAGAGCGTTCGTGCCAGCGAACCCGCCGGCATGGCGTGCAGAAAATAGCTCTGATCCTTGTCGGCATCGCAGCTCTTGAGCAGCCGCGGACGCTCGCCGTGCTCTACCCGGGCGTAGTGCCCGGTCGCGACCCATTCGGCACCGAGGCGCCGTGCGTAATCGAAACAGACGCCGAACTTGATCTCGCGATTGCAGAGCACGTCCGGATTGGGTGTTCGTCCGGCACGATATTCATCGAGGAAATAGCTGAAGACGCGGTCGCGATATTCGCCGGCAAAGCTGATCTTGTGCAGGGGAATTCCCAGTCGCTCGCACACCGCACGTGCATCCTGAAAGTCCTGTGCGGCCGTGCAGTAGCCGTCTTCGTCTTCATCCCAGTTGCTCATGAACAATCCCTGCACCTCATAGCCCTGCTGCTGCAGAAGCCACGCGGTCACGGACGAATCGACGCCGCCGGACATGCCAACAATGACGAGAGGGGAAGTCATGGAATCGTGAGGTTTGGAGCGGACGCCGGAATACCACAAGAAGGCAGATGGAAAAAGAACGACAAAGATTCGGATGGAACCGGGATAGCGCTTTTCCCTTGCGCAAGCCTGGCTATATCCCCGAAACGGGCCAGCCTCTTTTCGCAAGGTGGGATGGAGCTGCGATCAGGCTGAAGCCAGATTCCCTGAAGGGATCTTCAGCGCAGGTGCGTAAGCGGCAGATCGTCCGGGAATTCGCGGGCACCGGGGCGGCGCTGAATGGTGGCCGGCAACAGGTGCTGCACGACGTCGAGCGGATAGCGACGGCCTTCGATGTAGTCGTCGATACAACGCAGGACCATGGGACTGCGCAGGCGCGTGCTGCGGGCAACGATCTGGGCGCGGTTCATCCACAACGCCCGATCGATACCGCGGTCGAGCCGACGCGTGGGATCGTGCTGAGTGACATGGCCGCAGAATGTGAAACGCAGGAAGCTGCGCTGCTTTTCGGGCTGATCCCACAGATACACGCCAGTCAGCGCCACGGGGCGGAAGGTCCACGCGGTTTCTTCGAGAGCTTCGCGGATCACAGCCTGAATCAGGTCTTCGCCGCGTTCGACGTGCCCGGCAGGCTGGTTGAAGACCATGGCGTTGCCGACGCGCTCCTCCACCAGGAGGAACTCGCCGTCGCGTTCAACGATGGCTGCAACCGTCAGATCGGGTCTTAAGGACATTTTCCAAGTATATCCGGGACGTTACGCCGGAAATGTGACATTTCTCAACATAACACGCATCGATTGGGACAGTTCCGTCCGTCCCTGAACGTGCCAGGGCATTACCGGTTGACGACCTGGACGTCAGACTTCCCTGGCCAGAGTTACCGCGACCCCGGTGTATGTCTTTGGTGACAACCGGAGCAGGGCCTGCCTGGCTTCATCCGGGATGGCCAGGCCGCCGATGAACTCACGCAGAGCCGCCGCGTCGATGCGCTGCCCCCGGGTCAGAGATTTGAGCTGCTCGTAGGCATTCTCGACGCCGAAGCGCCGCATCACGGTCTGGATCGGCTCGGCCAGCAGTTCCCAGTTGGCGTCCAGATCGGCCGCGAGCTGGCGTCGGTCCACGTCGATGCGTCCCAGGCCCCGCTCGATGGAGCGCCACGCGATGAGCGAGTGGCTGACCGCGACGCCCACGTTGCGCAGCACGGTCGAGTCGGTGAGGTCACGTTGCCAGCGCGACACCGGCAGCTTGTCGGCCAGAAATCGCAGCATGGCGTTGGCGAGTCCGAGATTGCCTTCGCCGTTTTCAAAGTCGATGGGATTGACCTTGTGCGGCATCGTCGAAGAACCCACCTCGCCTGCCACCACGCGTTGACGGAAATAGCCGATGGAGACGTAGCCCCAGAAATCCCGGCACATGTCCACGAGAATGGTGTTGATGCGGGCGAGGGCGTCGAAGTATTCGGCATTCCAGTCGTGCGGTTCGATCTGGGTGGTGTACGGATTCCATACCAGGCCCAGCGATTCGACGAACTTCGCGCCGAGCCGCCGCCAGTCGACATCGGGATACGCGGCGAGGTGTGCGTTGAAATTGCCGACGGCGCCATTGATCTTGCCTTCGATGGTGACCGCGGAAAACCGCAGCCGCTGACGCTTCAGGCGATAAACGAAATTGGCGATTTCCTTGCCCAGCGTCGTCGGCGTGGCGGGCTGGCCGTGGGTACGCGACATCATCGGCACATCGGCGTTGTCGTGTGCAAGGCTGCGCAGCCGGCCGATCAGCGTATCGAGCCGCGGCAGCAGCACCTGGTCGCGTGCTTCCTTGAGCATCAACGCGTAGCTGAGATTGTTGATGTCTTCAGACGTGCAGGCGAAGTGCACGAATTCACGCCGCGAACGCCACGCCGGCACCGCATCGAGCCGGCTCTTGACGAAGTACTCCACTGCCTTGACGTCGTGATTGGTCTCGCGCTCGATGCGTTTGACCTCCAGCGCGTCGGCGTCCGTGAGTTCCGCGGCAAGCGTATCGAGAACGGTGAGAGCCTCAGACGGCAGTCCGCGAAGTTCGACGATCTGCGGCTCGGCTGCCAGCGCCTTGAGCCACAAGGCTTCGACACGCACTCGCTGGCGGATCAGGCCGCGCTCGCTGAACAGCGGACGCAGTTCGGAACACTTGTCGGCATAGCGCCCGTCAATGGGGGAAATGGCATTGAGCAGGCCGATCTGTTGGAGGTCGTTCATTGTAGAATCATACCGCACGCTCCTGATTTCCGGGCTTGTTCAAGCAGCGGTCTGCAGACGGTACAGGGGCATCCTGCGGCGCATTTCGCTGGAGTCTGCTTGTGACGCAATCCCGTTTTCGTATCGAGCGCGACAGTCTGGGTGAACTCAAGGTGCCGGCGGACGCCCTCTGGGGGCCGCAGACACAACGCGCAGTCGACAATTTTCCCATCAGTGGGCTCACCATGCCGCGCGACTTCATTCGCGCGCTCGGCTTGATCAAATGGGCGGCGGCCAGCGCCAATCTGGAGCTGGATGCGCTCGATCCGAAACGAGCCGGCGCCATCCAGAAGGCTGCGCTGGAAGTGGCAGAGGGGCGTCACGATTCGCAGTTTCCGGTCGATGTTTTCCAGACCGGCTCCGGCACCAGCAGCAACATGAACGCGAACGAAGTCATCGCGCATCTTGCGGCGAAGTATGCCGGGGTGGCTGTGCATCCCAACGATCACGTCAATATGAGCCAGAGCTCCAACGACGTGGTTCCTACTGCCATTCACCTCGCCGCATTGCTGGCGGTCGAACAGCATCTGCTGCCGGCACTGGTGTATCTGAGCGGCGTCATCAGCCGGCGCATTGGTGAGATCGGCGATGTCGTCAAGACGGGGCGTACGCATCTGATGGATGCAATGCCGGTGACCTTCGGTCAGGAATTGAGCGGCTGGCTGGCGCAGATCGAGAACGGCACGGCGCGGATCATGGATTGCCGGCCGCGCCTGCAGACGATCGCGCTCGGCGGTACGGCTGTCGGTACCGGCATCAATGCCGATCCGAAATTTGCCGCCCGTGCTGCGCGCTATCTGTCGGCGAAAAGCGGTCTCGAACTGCGTCCCAGCGGCAATTACTTCGAAGCGCTGTCTTCGCAGGACGCCGCCGTGGAGCTCTCTGGTCAGCTCAAGACGCTGGCGGTGTCGCTCATGAAGATCAGCAACGATCTGCGCTGGATGAACAGCGGTCCGCTCGCGGGTCTGGGGGAAATTTCGCTGCCCGCGCTGCAACCCGGCAGCAGCATCATGCCCGGCAAGGTCAATCCTGTGATCCCCGAGGCGGTCGCGATGGTGGCTGCGCAGGTGATCGGCAACGATACGACGATCACCGTTGCCGGTCAGTCCGGCAATTTTCAGCTCAACGTCATGTTGCCGGTGATCGCGTACAACCTGCTGCAGAGCATCGACCTGCTGTCCAATGCGGCTCGCGTGCTGGGCGATGCCGCGATTTCAGGATTCACCATCAATCAGGCGGCAATCGACGCTGCGCTCGAACGCAATCCCATTCTGGTGACGGCGCTGAATCCGGTCATCGGCTACGAACTCGGCGCGAAGATTGCCAAGCAGGTCTACGAGCAACGCCGGCCACTGCGGGAGGTGGCGGCCGAGAACACCCGCCTCTCGGCCGAAGAGCTGGATCGACTGCTGGATCCGCGTGAGCTCACCAAGGGCGGCATCAAGGCGGACGGCGGCGGTTGATGGCATCGGCGCTTCCTTCCGGTCCTCATGCACTGCGCGCACTGATCGAAGAGCGTCTCAGGGACAGCCGGCCACCGCTCGGCATCGACCGGGCTTTACCCGGCGGTGTCATGGCGGAGATCAATTCGGCCATTCTGAAGTTGTTTCCGGCTTCCCCTGTGGCTGCGGCGGTGCTCATGCCCATCGTCCATCATCCTCACGGTCTGTCGGTTCTGCTCACGCAGCGCGCGTCGCACCTGAAGAACCATGCGGGTCAGATTGCCTTTCCCGGCGGACGGATTGAAACCGCCGACGCAGGACCCGAAGCGGCGGCATTGCGCGAGACCGAAGAAGAGATCGGTCTGTCACGGCAGTTCGTGCAGGTGGCGGGCTATCTGGATCCGCATCTGATCATCAGCGGCTTCTGGGTGACACCTGTGGTGGGTTTCGTGCAGCCCGGCTTCAATCTGACGCTGGACACGCGCGAAGTCGATTCAACCTTCGAGGTGCCGCTCGCATACATACTCGATGAAGCAAACCATCGCGCGCGCGAACGCAGAATCGGCGAAGTCTCGGTGCAGGTCTACGACATTCCGTTCGGCGAGCGGCACATCTGGGGTGCGACAGCCGGTATGTTGATGGCGCTGTTTCGTTTGCTTGCACAGCCGGCGACGGGAGTGATCAAGTGACCAGGCAGGATCCCACCGCGATGTCGCGGCTTCTGGAGCTCATGGAGCGACTGCGCGACCCTCAGCGCGGCTGTCCGTGGGACGTGAAACAGAACTTCGCGACCATCGCGCCGTACACCATCGAAGAGGCGTATGAAGTCGCCGATGCCATCGAGCGCAACGATCTGAACGATCTGCGCAGCGAACTGGGCGATCTGCTGTTTCAGGTGGTCTTTCATGCGCAGATGGCGAAAGAGCAGGGCGCATTCGATTTCGCCGCCGTCGTCGCTGCCATCTGCGACAAGATGGAACGTCGCCATCCACACGTATTCGGCGCGGAACACATCGCCAGCGCCGAGGATCAGACCGTGGCGTGGGAGGAACACAAGCGTCGCGAACGTGCCGCCCGCGGCAGGAGCGTTCTTGATGACGTACCCGTTGGCCTGCCGGCACTGACTCGCGCGAGCAAGATCGGCAAGCGCGTCGCGCAGGTCGGTTTCGAATGGGCGGATATTTCCGGCGCCATCGACAAAGTGCAGGAGGAGATCGGCGAACTGCGCGATGAAGTAGATGCCGGTGCAGATCCGACCCGCACCGAACAGGAGATCGGCGATCTGCTGTTCAGCCTGGTCAATGTGTGCCGCTACCTGAAGATCGATCCGGAGAATGCCCTGCGGCTTACCAACGCCAAGTTCGAACGTCGCTTCCGTTACATCGAGCAGCAGTTGCAGGCGCGCGGTCGCACGCCGGCAGAATCCACGCTCGAGGAGATGGATGCGTTATGGAACGAGGCGAAGAAAGGCGAGTAACTGGCGGTCTGGGTGGCAGGCCACGTCACTCGCCACCACCCCCCGGCGATTCAGGATCCATTCAGAGCGCCAGTCCTACCGTAGCTCCCATGCCCGGCCATGTCTGCCGGGTTTACGGAGAAGAAGATGAGCCTGGTTCGAAACGCGATGCGTGTGGTACTGGCAGTCACGGGTGTCGGTGTGGCCTCGGCCGCATTGGCGGCGCCGCCGGCCTATTGGTCACCGCCGCGTGCAGGTGCGGCTTATACCAGCGCGCCAGCGCCCGCCGCCTACGATGACGGGTATGAATATGCTGACGTGGTGCGCGCCGAGCCCATCGTGCGTCAGGTGAAGGTCGAAACACCGCGCCGTGAGTGCTGGGACGAGACTCAGACAGTCTCGGGCAATCCGCATATTTCGGATCCGGCCGTCGGCGGCCGTACGCTGCTGGGCAGCATCATCGGCGGCGTGATCGGCCATCAGTTCGGCAGCGGCAGCGGCCGGGATGCGGCCACGATTGCCGGTGCAGCCATCGGCGCCGGCGTTGGTTACGACAGTGCCCGTCGTGCGTATGGCAACCAGACCGAGCAGGTCGTGCAGCGTTGTCAGGTGCGCTACGACAACCAGTACGAGGAGCGTATCGACGGCTACCGCGTGACCTACGAGTACGGCGGTCGCCAGTACACCACGCGCTTGCCTTATGACCCCGGCTCAAAGATGCGCGTACGTGTTGCCGTCGCGCCGGCTGAATGACGATTATGGTGCGATGGGGTGGGATCGCCGCCCCGTCGCCTTTACACTAGGACGATGCGAGTTCGCCTTTCCATGCTGGCTTTGATTCCGGCGCTGATGATGGCGGTGGGAACGCCGCCATCGGCGGATGCGCAGTCGCTGATCGACAAGCGCACCCGCAGCGAGCGCTCCGCGGAACGTCCGCGTGTTTCACTGGATCAGGCTGTCAACATGGCCGAGAGCCGCTATCGAGCCAAGGCCGTCAAGGCACAGCAATCCGTCAATGGCGATCGGCTGGTCTACAACATCCGTCTGCTCAGCAGCGACGGCCGGGTGTGGACTGTGCAGGTCGATGCACAAACCGGGCAAATGCACTGATGCGTGTTCTGCTGGTGGAAGACGAGGCGACTCTGCGCGAATCGCTGGCGACGCAACTCAAGGAAGCCGGCTTCAATGTCGATCAGGCCGGCGATGGCGAAGAAGGTCTGTACTGCGGCCGCGAATATGCGCTCGACCTGGCCATCATCGATCTGGGTCTGCCCAAGCTTCCCGGCCTGGATCTCATTCGCAAGCTGCGCGCCGATGCGAAGTCCTATCCCATCCTGATTCTGACAGCGCGCGATCGCTGGCAGGACAAGGTCGAAGGATTGCAGGCCGGCGCCGACGATTACGTTGCCAAGCCCTTTCATTTCGAGGAATTGCTGGCGCGCGCACAGGCCCTGCTGCGTCGCTCCGGCGGCTGGGCGCAGCCCGTGCTGAAGTGCGGGCCGGTCGCGCTCGATCCGCGCACGCAGGAAGTCACCGTCAACGGCAAGCGCATCGACCTGACCAGCTTCGAATACCGCATTCTCGAGTATCTGATTCACCGCGCCGGCGAAGTCATCTCCAAGGCCGAACTCACCGAACGCCTGTATGCGCAGGATTTCGATCGAGACAGCAATACGATCGAAGTCTTCATCGGCCGCCTGCGCCGCAAACTGGATCCCGATGACACGATCAAGCCCATCGAAACGCTGCGTGGCCGCGGCTACCGCTTCGCACTTCAGCGCGATAGTGGATGAGCCGGTGTGTGCTGAGACGGAGGTCACGCAGTGCACGGCGTTTGAAGAAGCACAGGATGGCCATGCAGTCGTGTCTGCCGCGAACTCTGTCCGCGTGACTTCTGATTCCTGAATGCAGCCGCGCTCGTTAAGTACCCGACTGCTCGCCTATGTAAGCGTGCTGCTCGTGGTCTTCTTCGGCATCACCATCTTCGCGCTCGATCTGGTCTTCCGCGATCTGGCGGAGCGCTCGGTGCGCGACCGGCTCGAAGTTCAGTTGCTCGCATTGATTTCGGCGTCTGAAGAAGACGCTGGCGGGGGGCTGCAACCGGCGCCGCAACTGGCGGAGACGCGCTTCAACAATCCGGGTTCGGGTCTGTACGGCGAAATCGTGCGGGCGGACGGTCGGCCCACCTGGCGTTCGGCGTCGCTCGCGGGTACCGGTCTCGATTTCTCGTTGCGGCTGCGCCCGGGCGAGCGTCGTTTTGGCGAATCACGCGCCGAGGATGGCAGCGTGGTGCTGGCGCTGAGCCGCGGTATCGAGTGGGAATTCAACGACCGCAAGAGCCGTTCGTTCGTCTACAGCGTGGCGGAAAGCCGCGAACCGTATTACGCACAGCTCAATCGTTTCCGTGTGCAGCTCTTCAGCTGGTTCGGCGTCATCATGGTGCTGCTGCTCAGCGCACTGGCCATACTTCTGCGCCGGCTGATGGCGCCGCTGCGCCGCGTGGAGCGTGAGATCGAAGCGATCGAGGTCGGCGAGCTGACCGAACTGGGCACAGGCTATCCGCGCGAACTGCTGGGGATCACGACCAACCTCAACACGCTGTTGCGCAGCGAACGTGACCGCCTTGCCCGTTACCGCAACACGCTCGGCAATCTGGCCCACAGCTTCAAGACGCCACTTGCCGTCATGCGCAACCTGCTCACCAGTCCGGCGGCGGCCGATCTTGCGGTCGCGCGGCAGCTCGATGAGCAGGTCGGGCGCATGGACGACATCGTGAAATATCAGTTGAAGCGTGCGGCGGCGTCCGGGGGTACCGGTCTGGGCACCGCGCCGGTCGCCGTGCGCGATGCACTGGAAGCGCTGCGTGGCGCGCTGCTCAAAGTGTATGTGGATCGCGGCATCGCCTGCGACCTGAGTGTTGAGGAAGGCTGTCTGTACTTCGGCGATCGTGAAGACCTTACCGAGATGGCCGGCAATCTCCTCGACAATGCCTTCAAGTGGGCGCGCACTCGTGTGCGCATGACGGCAAGCCGCATCAGCACCGCCGGCTCGCGGCGCGACGGGCTGTGTTTACGGGTGGAAGACGACGGCCCGGGTATCCCTGTCGGCGAACGCGCACGCGTGCTGGATCGTGGCGCGCGGCTCGATGAGCGCGTGAGCGGGCAGGGCATCGGGCTGTCAGTGGTCCGCGAGGTTGCGGCGCTCAACGGCGGCAACCTCACCATCGGCGAATCGTCGTTGGGCGGCGCCGCCATCGAGATCCGGCTTCCTCCGGCGTGACCGGGCATCAGGAAACCAGACCAGCCGCAAAGAAGAAAAAAAGAGCCGCAAAGGGTCCGGAAAATCCGGATCATATGCAGCTTCGTTTGTGCCTTTGCGCTTCTTGCGACCTCCGATCCCGCCTTTGGACCATGACGGCGTCACCGCTATCCATCAACGAGCAGTTGCTTGCACTGCGTGAGCAACTGCGTTTCGCACGCAACACGGATCGGCACAAGCTGGCGCGTGAACTTGACCGGCTCTTCAGCCGCAAGGAACCGCCCGAGGCTGACGTAGCGCGCCTGACGCAGACGATCGCCCGTTCGGCGGCGATTGTCGAGAAACTGCGCAGCCT
>DASTRD010000279.1:0-2884 GCA_035761425.1 Povalibacter sp. | reverse complement strand
GTGCTCGCCCGGCCCCGGCGCGAGTGCAGAATTTCCGCAGCGACGAAGGCGATGGACAGCGCAATGCACGCCTCCACCGGTGCGCTGGCAAGGCGCAGCCAGCCGAAGGTGGTGCCGGCAAGCGTGATCGAGTGCGCGAGCGTGAATGCCGTGATGGCGCCGAGCAGTCGTTTCACGTTGTCGATCAGCATCAGCAGACACAACACGAACAACAGATGGTCGAACCCGGACAGGATGTGGGCAACGCCGAGCCGGAAATAAGTGCCGCCCACTTCGGTCGCCGACTGCCGCTGCGGAATCACCATGGCGGGCGTCGCGCCGTTCATGCGCAGCGTTTTCGGCGAACCATCGAGCGGTTCGAAATGCACGATCGCATCGGTCAGGCTGGTTTCGAGATGCTCGATGACGATCTGTTTGCCGGGCAGTCCGCCCGCACACACGGTGCGCCAACTCTGGACAACTGCACCTCTGACGAGCGACGTACGCGCAGTGCCCGAATCGGTGCATTCAACCGGCATGACGACATTGAGCGCGAGCCGCATGTCGCCCTGCGCAGGCGTCTTCCACATCACATCGTAGGTACCGGGTTCGATTTCGCGGATCTCGAGAAACGCCGGCCGGACTTCGTGCGCACCGGCAATGGACGCGATGAGCGTCAGCAACAGCAATGCAGCAAGCCGGATTCGCATCTGCTATTCCGCGCCGCTGTCGATCGTATCGAGCGGGCGCACGATTCGTGGAACGTCCGTGGGCACGGGCTGGGACGCATAGATCTGCGGCCACTCGACGACGACCCGATAACGTTTACGCAGGCGAGCCTGGAACTGCTCGCGCTGATGTCTGCGTTGCGCCTCGATCCAGTCGGAACGCAACTTCTCGCGGATCTCCGCAAGGGCGGGATCGCGGGCCGGTTCGCGCGCGAGCACGAGTACGGCATGTGCACCGAGCGGCGAGTCGACGGGCCCGAACCACGTGCCTTGCGACTGCTCGAAAAGTGCTGTCGCAAACGACTCACCAAACAGCATCGCCACACCCTGCTGAGTCGTGAGTGGCAAGGCCGCGGGCAGCATCGACGCATCGCCCAGCGTCGTCGGATCGGCTCCGGAACGCAGCCCCTGCATCCATGTTTCAATTTGTGCGTCGGCGTTCGCCCCGTAGCGATCCTTGCTCGCCAGCACGTGACGAAAGGAAATTCGCGGTGGAATGCGATAGTCGTCGGCATGCGCCGCACGCCACGTGATGAGCTGTTCGTCCGACGGGGCTTGGCTCGCCTGTGCATCTTCTGCGAGAAATTCGAGTTTCTGGCGCATGCGTCGGCGCACGATGGTGTCATCGGCGTCGAGGCCCATGGCGACAGCTTCGCGATAGTCGATCTCTTCGTCGGCAAAGTCATTCACCAGTGCCTGCAGCTCGGCACGACTCGGCATACGTCCCGCCAGCAGTCGATAGCTGGCTGCGATCTGTTCCACGCGTCCCTGCGAAATGGTGATGACATCGCCGCTGCGCTGTGGCTCTTCGCCGTGGATCCAGTGATTGGCACCGAACAGTACGAGGGCGATCGACAGAAACTGCACGAGTGGCTCACGGGCCAGCCGCGCAAGCCTGTCGACCAGACGTCGGCCGCCCGAGCGTCTGGTCTCAGCGTCCGGCATGAGCTGGCACGTACCAGATTGGCGAGGTATAGGCGCGTTCCTGCAAGGTCTTCCCGAGTTCCGGATTGGGCTCGACGTGTGCGCGAATGGCGTCCCACGTCGACCAGCGGCAGGTGGGATTCTCCAGGACACGTGCGTAGTAGAACGCATGCTGACGCGCATCGAACTGCGGATCGGTCCACGCCGCCTGCAACTGGCCGGCGCCCTTGTCAGGCGAGAACTCGCACGTTGTCAGATCGACCGTCGCGCCGTTGTCGGCGCAGCGTTGCGTCGCCGGATCGATCCTGCCGCCGTCCGAGCAGGCCACATCGAACACTTTTTCGAACGACCTGCCGTCCGCATCGATCCAGCCCTTCACGATCTGAATGCGCTGTAACGGTGCCGAATGGATGTCGCGCATGGCGATGACGACGAACTGCGGGGTCTCTCCGGCCTGCTCGATGAGATCGCCGCCCATGGGTACGCCATGAGCATAAGCCGTGCGAACGCCCGCATCGGTCGCCAGATCGACGCCTTGCAGTGAGTAGCCTGCGAACATGCGCACGCGGATCCGCGGTCCGGTGGTGCCGAACGTTTCCTTGCGTCGCAGAGCGGCATAGAGCGAATCGCGCGTGTTCTCCTCGGCCCAGATGCCGGTGAGCCCTGCCGTTCCCCAGCTCGCCAGCACCGTCGTCGAACGACCTGCGGCATGAAATTCGTCCCAGCTCTTGTATTGCGGCGGCGGTATGGCACCGCGACGATCGGGCGCGCCATCCAGCACGCCGATTTTCGAGAAGTAGTGATCCTCCTCGTAAGAGCCCGCCGCGTTGTGCGTATCGCTGCCACCCACGAATCCCAGCTTGTACGGATTGGCACCGACGTCGCGTTCGATCTCCAGCCCCTGCTTCAACGCATCGCGCACATAGCCGCCCGCGAATTTCGTGATGGGCCGGGTGACGCCGATGTAGGAGCTCATGACTTCGAATCCGGCGAACTCATCGTTCGGCGAGAGCAGCGGCATGGTTTCTGACTGGCCTTTGCTCTGCGTGATTTCCACCAGCGGTTCGTTGCGGGCGCGCAGTTCGGCGTAGGCGCGATCGATGGGCTGGCCGTTCCACAGGGTCCGTTCGAACATAGTGCCATCGGATCCGTTGCCGTTGTGCGGGATCGCCAGCGCTTCCATGCCTTCGGCACGGCGTTGCTCCATCCAGTGCCACAGGTCCTCAGCATTCTGCGAGTCGAGCGCGGTGTAC
>DASTRD010000278.1:0-5812 GCA_035761425.1 Povalibacter sp. | reverse complement strand
GGATTCCCGCGCAGAAAATTCTCGCAGCGTGCCGTCAGCACGAAGGGGAACGGCAAGGCTCGCGCTGCGGCAACTGCGGCCGCCACTCGTTCGACGGCCAGCGTGATGTCATAGATCGGACGCGACGCATCGCCGCTGGCGTCTTCAATCGAACCGCCCACCAGTCCCGCCTGCGCCGCGACCGTGATGGTCGTGGCGACGGCTTCCGGTGTATCGCCGAACCCTTTTTCGAGATCGCCAGACAGCGGCAAGTCCGTCGCGTTTGCCATCGAACGTATCTGCGCCAATGCCTCATCGCGCGTGACCTGCCCATCCAGCCGGCCCAGCGAGTTGGCCGATGCACCGCTCGAGGTTGCCAGGGCCTCGAATCCGAGCCCCGCCATGATGCGCGCCGAGCCTGCATCCCAGACATTTGCGATCACGAAAGCGCCGGGCCGGCGATGCAGGGCGGCGAATGCCTCGGCTCGATCGTTCTGCGAACTCATGACTTCTCCGGTTACGGCCGCTTACAGATGACGTGTTTCGGCCGGCGGCTGGTTCCACTGATTGTGGCGGCCATCCATGTAGCGCACCGGGGCTGCGATGAGATCGGCAGGCTCGACATCATCGAGTGCTGCCAGATTGACCGAACAGAAATGACCGCCGATCGCCTCGACATGGCCACGCACGAACGGGCGAATGCCGCAATGACGACAGAACAGATGATGCACGCTGTGGGTGCCGAACTCATAGTCGGCAAGCTCGGATTCTCCACTCGATATGCGCAATGCATCCGGTTTGACGGCCACGCTCCACCACCGCTGCTTCGAGCAGATGGAACAGTTGCATCGGCCCGTTCCCGCGCTGAGATCGATGTCGGCTTCGAAACGTACCTTGCCGCAATGGCAGCTGCCCTTGTATGTCCTGATCATGCTGACTCCCTGGATCCCAACGGTAACTTGGTAGCATCCAAACAGGACAACTGATGGCAACTTCGGCGCACGTCAGAACACTTTCGCTGAAGCCTGAACATTGCTGGCATCGTAGATGAGTGGGCTGGCCATGGCCCCCACACCGTGACTGTCGAAGCTCACTCTGCCCAGTCGCCCGATCGCGATTCCCGGTGATTCCGAAGGCTGGTCCCCTCGAACGAGATGCGCCGCGAGCTGGGTCGCCGCGTATCCGAGATCGACGGGATTCCAGATGGCGAATTTCGGCACCACGCCTCGGCGCACATAGTCGGCGAGTTCCGAGGGCATCCCGAGCCCCGTCACCCTGATCCTGCCTGACAAGCCCTGATCGTCGACTGCCCGCGCAGCAGCAACAATGGCCACCGAGCTGATCGCGACGATCACGCTCAGATCAGGATGCTGTTCGATGAGCGCAAGAGTTGCGTCGTATGACTTGTCGGCGACGTCGTCGCCATACGCGACCGACACCAGGTTGAGCCCGGGATATTCCGGCAACGCCGCGCGTATCGCAGCGAGCCAGTCATTCTGATTCGTCGATACCGCACTGGCCGAGAGCACGGCGAATTTTCCCCTGGCCTCGTGAGTCAGTTCGGCAGCGAGCTGCACGCAGGTCTGGCCGATGAGTTGGTCCGATGCCGGCGCGAGATGCACGATCCGCCCGGGCCGGGCTACGGCGGAGTCATAGGAGAGCACCTTGATTCCCTTCTGCATGGCTCGCTGCAGACTCGGCACCAGCGCATCGGGATCGTTGGCAGATACCGCGATGGCATCGACCCGCTGGGCGATCAGCGCATTGATGACTTCGATCTGACCTTCGGCGGTGGGCGTGGTGGGACCGGTGAATATGACTTCAGCGTCGAGTGATGTGGCAGCTTCGTCCGCCCCCTGATGGACCGCGTCGAAGAAGGTATTGCCGAGCGATTTGGCCACGATGCCGATACGCAAATGCCGGGCCTTCGCAGGTTGCTCGGTACGCTTGTCGCAACCAGTGACCGCCATGGTCATCCCCAGCAGCACGGCGAGTATTGTTCTTCTGTGCGTCATTCATCCTCCTTTCGACACCGGCCGGCCGGCCATTTTTCTCCGCGAGCGTCCGCGCCACGACAGGGCTGAGCATCCGGGCTCGTCGGTCGCAGTCTGCGCACGTGCCTGTCGGCAGGCAAGCTGTCGGGCCTCTGCGGCCCGCTGATGCCGCAGCAACCTGCACCCGTGTCGAATTGGTGCATGACCTGGACGTTTGCATCGTTTCGCAGCGGTGAGGCGGGCGAAGTGCGGCAACTTCCAATCGATACGCCATGTGGGGCGCGTATGCTTGCGCTGTCCATTCTGCGACGAGATCTGCTGGAAATTCTCATGAGCGCACATCACCCCTTCGAGCTGACACTCCCCGTATCCGCCGTCGACCACGTCCTGGGTGCCGATCACGCGCCGATCACCGTGGTCGAATACGGGGATTTCGAATGTCCCAACTGCAAGCAGGCGGCACCTGCGCTGAAGTTGCTGCTCGATCGTTTCGAGGAGCGAGTGCGGCTGGTGTATCGGCATTTCCCGCTCGAGGAAGTGCATCCGCACGCCCTGCATGCAGCGGAAGCGGCAGAGGCTGCCGGCGCGCAGGGAAAATTCTGGGAAATGCACGATCTGCTGTTCGAGAACCAGCTCCATCTCAAGCAGCAGCAGCTGCGCGGTTACGCAGAGCGCCTCGGGCTCGACATGGCGCGCTACACCGCCGAGATCGATGACGAAATTTATCTGCAGCGCATCCGCGAGCACCAGCGCAGCGGTCATGACAGTGGCGTACGCGGTACGCCGACGTTCTTCCTGAACGGGCGGATCTTCGACACATCGTTCGGCATGCAGAGTCTGTTCGACGCTGTGGAGAAGGCATTGAGTCAGAGGAAGGGCTAGCAGTTTCGTGAGCTTCCAGCACGAGCAGTGCCGGAGCAGATTTCACTTTGTGCACTCGGGTCTGCAAATGACGACAAGAGGATTCACAGGCAGAAGACCACCGGGCGGCGTGCAGGAGCGCATTCCGCCGGGTCAGTCAGTGACGGAGGGCTTTCCCGTGCTGTCGGCGACGCCGACGCCGCACATTCCGCTCGACCAGTGGAGCTTTACGCTCAAAGTCGGTCCGAAGCCGGTGGCGAGCTGGAGCTGGGAACAGTTCAATGCGCTGCCACAGATCGAAATGCGCACCGACATTCATTGCGTCACCAAGTGGACCAAGCTTGGCACGCGCTGGCAGGGCGTGAGCATCGATGAGCTGCTTCATGTTGCCGGTCTGGAACCGCCGACCAGGTACACGCTGGCACATTCATACGGTGGCTACTCGACCAACGTGCCCATTGCAGATCTGCTCGATGACAAGGCGATGATCGCGCTGAGCTACGACGGCAAACCGCTCGAGCCCAATCACGGTGGCCCGGCACGCCTGTTCGTGCCTCATCTGTATTTCTGGAAGTCCGCGAAATGGGTGAACGCCCTGCAGTTCACGCAGCGAGACGAAGCGGGCTTCTGGGAGCTGCGCGGCTACCACATGTATGGCGATCCATGGCGCGAGCAGCGCTTCAGCGGCGACTGAAGTGAAGGTCGGAATTGGCGCTGACTGCCGCAAAGGACGGAACGCGCCCGGAAGCCGGTATTGAATGAGATCGCATCGCATGAGGTGTCCTGCCCCGTTTTATTCTCGTCTGCGGGAATTCGTTCCTCTTTGACAATGACCCCCAGGCTTCAATGGCAGCAGGCAACGATCGCCGCAATCGTGCCGCAGACGCCGCGCATCAAGAGTTTTTTCTTCAGATTGCCGCGGCCGTTCGTTTTCGTTGCAGGCCAGCATGTGGATGTGCGGCTGACCGCGCCGGACGGCTATCAGGCGCAGCGCAGCTATTCGATCGCATCCGCACCGCAATCAGCGAGCGATCTGGAGCTGGCAATCGAAAGACTGGACGATGGCGAGGTGTCGCCCTTCTTTCATGAGGTGGCAGCGGTGGGCGATGAGATCGAAATGCGCGGTCCCATCGGCGGATATTTTCAGTGGTCACCCGATGCTGCCGATCCTGTGCTGCTCGTCGGCGGCGGATCCGGTGTCGTGCCGCTCATGAGCATGATCCGGCATCGCGCTGCGCGCCGGTCCCTCGTGCCGATGGCCCTGCTCTTGTCGGTGCGTACCTGGGAAGACGTGGCGTTTCGCGAAGAACTGTTGCAATTGGCATCCCGTAACGACGGCTTCCATCTCGCGATTGCCACGACCCGCTCGCTCCCGCAGCGCCCCAGCGATTACCATCGGCGTGTCGATGCGGCCATGATGGCGCAGGTGCTGCAACACCTGCCGGCTACCCCGACCACCGCGTACGTGTGCGGTTCGGATCCGTTCGTCGAGGCCGCTGCTCAGGCGCTGATTGCATCCGCGGTGAGTGCGGATGTCATTCGCACCGAGCGCTATGGAGGATGACGGCCTTCGATTCACCGCTATTCGGACAACGTCAATGACACAGCATTCGCCGCAGATCTGGCTCGCTTCCGGTGTTCGCACTCCCTTTGCGAAGGTGGATGGTCCACTGGCCGCGCTCGATGCAATCGGCCTGTCGACGCCGGTGGTCAGTCGCATGGTGGGACAGTTGAACGGTGCGCTGCCCGACTTCGCCGTCTGGGGCGCAGTGGTACCGAATCTCACCTGGAGCAACCTTGCACGTGAAGTGCTGATGGAGACCGGCGTGTCGCCGACCGTGACCGCCTTTTCCACCGTGATGGCCTGTTCGACCAGCATGATCGGCGTGATCGAGGCGGCCGGCATGTTGAATGGCGTGAACCGCAATCTTGCGCTGGTCGGCGGCGTCGAAAGCATGAGTCGCGTGCAACTGGGGCTCGGCCAGAAACTCTCCGACTGGCTGCGACAGTTCCAGCAGGCGCGTTCGCTGGGCCAGAAGTTCTCGCACCTCGCGGACATCCGCTTCGGCGACATCAAACTCTGGATTCCTTCGGTGACCAATCGCGTCACCGGCAAGAGCATGGGCGAGCATTCGGAAATCACCGCGAAGGAATGGCAGGTCTCGCGCGAGGCGCAGGACCAGCACGCACTCGAAAGTCATCAGCGTGCCGTCGCGGGCTGGGACAGCGGTTTCTTCGATGACCTCGTCATGCCCATCGGCGATCTCAAGCGCGACACGATTCCACGCAAGGACACGTCGCTCGAAAAGCTCGCCAAGCTGTCTCCAGCTTTCGACCGGGTATCGGGCAAAGGCACGATCACGGCCGGCAATTCATCGCCATTGACGGACGGCGCCGCTGCCATCTGGGTCGCAACGCAGGAGGGCTTGTCGAAGCTGCCGGCTGCGACGCCGCGCGTGAAACTCGTCGACTGGGAAATCGCCGCGGTCGATTTCCGCCATGAAGGGTTGCTGATGGCGCCCGCGTTTGCGATCCCGACGCTGCTGGCACGTCACAACCTTGCCTACGAAGACATTGCCCTGTGGGAAATCCATGAGGCCTTTGCCGCTCAGGTGCTCTATCACCTGAAGGCGCTCGAAGATCAGGATTTCCTGCGGCACAAGGCGCGGGTCGATGCACCTTTCGGCCACATCCCGCGCGATCGCATCAACCCCAACGGTGGCAGCGTCGCGCTCGGGCATCCCTTCGGTGCGACGGGCGCACGCATCCTCAGCCAGGCAGTGAAGGAACTCGCCGCGATGCCATCGGGCTCACGCGCCATCGTCAGCATCTGCGCCGATGGCGGACAGGGCAGCGTGGCGTTGATCGAGAGCGTGGGCTGAAACAGTGGGACGTGAGGCGGGCGCAATCCCGCCTCACGGTTTCATGCGAAAAATCGCGGATCCGCAGGGCGGATAGAGCGCAGCAAAATCCGCCTT
>DASTRD010000277.1:0-36136 GCA_035761425.1 Povalibacter sp. | reverse complement strand
GCGGAAACCGCAGCTGAAGCTGCCGCACCGGCCGCGGCAACGAGCGCCGAGGAAGCTGCTCCCGCGGCTGCCGAAGAAGCACCCAAGCTGGACTCCGGTGACACCGCCTGGATGCTCACATCGACGGCCCTGGTGCTGTTCATGACCATCCCGGGACTGGCGCTTTTCTACGCAGGCATGGTGCGTTCCAAGAACGTGCTGTCGGTGCTCATGCAGTGCTTCGCCATCACCGGTCTCATGACGGTGTTGTGGACGGTCTACGGCTACAGCATGGCGTTCGACACCACGGGCATGGAGGCAGGGGTTACCAACCTGCATTCGATTTTCGGCGGCATGGGCAAATTCATGCTGTCCGGCATCACTCCGGATTCGCTGACCGCGAACATTCCTGAAACGGTGTTCGTTGCCTTCCAGATGACGTTCGCCATCATCACTCCCGCGCTGATCGTGGGTGCGTATGCCGAACGCATGAAGTTCTCCGCCACGCTGATCTTCATGGCCCTGTGGTTCACCATCTGCTACGCGCCGATGGCTCACATGGTGTGGAGCGGTGACGGCGGTCTGCTGTGGGACTGGGGCGTGCTCGACTTCGCCGGCGGCACCGTGGTGCACATCAATGCCGGTATCGCGGGCCTGGTCGCTGCACTGGTGCTCGGCAAGCGCAAGGGCTATCCCAGCACCGCAATGCCTCCGCACAACCTGGGCTACACGCTGATCGGCGCCTCGATCCTGTGGGTGGGCTGGTTCGGCTTCAACGCCGGCAGCGCCGTGTCGGCCGGCAGCGGCGCAGGCATGGCCTTCCTGGTGACGCAGATCGCCACAGGCACTGCGGCGCTCGCCTGGATGTTCAGTGAGTGGCTATCGCACGGCAAACCTTCGGTGCTCGGTATCGCCTCGGGCGCAGTTGCGGGTCTGGTGGCCATTACGCCGGCTGCCGGCTTCGTCGGCCCCGGCGGCGCCCTGGTCATCGGTATCGCGGCGGGTGTGATCTGCTTCCTGGCCTCGACCAAGCTCAAGCGCGCTCTCGGCTACGACGACTCGCTCGACGTATTCGGCGTGCACTGCATCGGCGGTATCGTCGGCGCCATCCTCACGGGTGTGTTTGCCTTCCCGAGCCTGGGCGGTGTCTGGTCGCCGGCCGAAGGCGCCACGATCGCGAGCCAGCTGTGGGTGCAGACGAAGGGCGTGCTGTTCACCCTGGTGTACACGGGCGTCCTGAGCTTCGTTCTGCTGAAGATCGTGGATGTGATCGTGGGCCTGCGGGTGGCGCCGGAGCAGGAAGAGGAAGGTCTCGACCTCGCCTTGCACGACGAGCGCGGCTACAACATCTGATCGGCTGCCATGGACGGGTCTTCCGTCCATCACTGAAAACGGGCGCTGCGGCGCCCGTTTTCTTTTGTCCCGCCCGTCGCTGCGTGACGCACTGCTCAGTCTCGATGCGTTGCAGGGGCTGTCTTAATCCGGTTCGGGAGGTGCCCTGATACACTCGTGTCACTGCGCACAGCAGACAGCGCGAGCCGCGTAAGTCGCTGGGATCGTTGATGAAACATCCCCGACGCCGCACCGCCGCTGCAATCCGGTGAGGCCGCTGAGGCCGCGGCCGGCGAAGAACCTGGCGATGGTGGAGACAGCCATGCTGCGATATTCAATGACTCTGATGGTCGTTCTGGCGCTGGGTGCCGGCGTGGCGAGTGCCGACGTCTACAAGTTCACCGACGAGAAGGGCAACGTTCTCTACACCGACAAGCCCGCCACCCTGCCGGCCCAGCGACTGAACGTGCAGTCGCAGAAGACCGATGTGGTCCAGGTCCAGGAGCGCCAGAAAGCGGAAATGGAACAGTTGCAGGCCGCCAGCCAGACGCGCCAGCAGAATGCGTCGCAACAGGCAGACCAGAAGGCCGCGGCCGAACTCTCCGCCAAGGACAAGGCCGATCGCTGCATCAAGGCGCGCGAGCGCTACGACAGCTACATGAATTCACAGCGTCTGTATCAGACGGATGCGAACGGCGAACGCAAGTATCTTTCCGATGACGAGCTGACGGCCGCCCGCGCGTCCGCCAAAGCTTCGATGGAAGAGCTCTGCAAGTAGCGGTCGGTCGCTGCGCAGTCCGCGCGGCAACAGGACTCGCGAAGTACAATCTGCGGCGACCTCGTGTCGCCGCAATCGTTTCTGCCCCTCGATCCGGGAGTACCCGCCACAGATGAATGACAGCGTCGCGCCCGTTCCTTCACGTATCGGATTCGTCGGCCTCGGTGCCATGGGCATGGGAATGGCCCGTCAGCTTCACAAGCGCGGTCTGCTGGCCGCTGTCTGGAATCGCACGGCAGCAAAAGCACAGGCACTTGCAGTGGAAACGGGCTGCCGCGCAGCGCCGACGCTGCACGAACTGGCAGCACAGTGCGATGCCGTGGTGCTGTGCGTGTCGGCCGACAGCGATGTGCTGGAAACCGTCGATGCGTTGCTGCCCGGCATTCGCCGCGACTCCATCGTCATCGATTGTTCGACTGTCAGCGCTGACACGGCACGCACCGCCGCCCATCGGTTGCGTGGCGCCGGCGCCTGGTTCATCGATGCACCCGTCAGCGGCGGAACAGAAGGCGCGCGCGACGGGACCCTGGCCGTCATGTGCGGCGGCGATGCGGCCGCATTTGCCCGAGCCCGTCCGGTACTGGAAGCCATGGGCCGCACCGTGACGCACTTCGGTCCGAGCGGTACCGGCCAGGCCGCCAAAGCGACCAACCAGATCATGTGCGCCGGCGTGATTCAGGCGGTCGCCGAAGCCATGGCCTTCGCCAAGGCCGAAGAGCTGCCGCTCGACAAGCTGATCGAGACGCTCGGCAGGGGCGCCGGCTCGAGCTGGTACTTCGTCAATCGCGCACCCAACATCGTGCGCAACAGCTATCCGGCGGGCTTTCGCGTGACCCTGCACGAGAAGGATCTGAAAATCTGCCGCGAGATGGCGGCGCGTCACGGTGTGCAACTGCCGCTCATCGAAATGACGCTGGTGCACTATCGGCGTCTGATCGAACAGGGGCATGGCGATGAGGACATCTCCACGCTGTTCCATCTGAAGGACGCGCTGTTCGCCGCTGCCGATCCTTCGCGCAGTCGATCCGGATGACGCAGCGCCGCGATGTCAGTACCGGCTTCTGATACCCGCGGCGCCCGCGCCCTCTACCTGCCGGATTTCTGCTCGGCATCGGCCGTGCTCGCGGTCGTGCTCATCACCGAACTGGTGGCGATCATGTTCGCCATTGCGAGGCAGTCGCTGCAGGAAAACTTCTGGATCGATCTCGCCGGGTGTTCCCTGTTTCTGCTGTGGATCGGGTTGGGCTGCGCCGCCGTGTTGTGCCGCAGCCGACCATGGCTGCAGCGCATGTCGGCCACGCGCGCCGCGCTGGTCGCGATCGCACTGCTGGTGGTCACTGTCGGCGTGGTCTCCGAAGTGGTGTATCAGGTCGGCAGATACTGGAGCAGCGGACTGATGGAGGTCGGCGGCATCTTTCCCACCAGTCACGCCGGCTTTCTGCTGCGCAATCTGGCCGTGGGCTTCATCGTCAGCGCGCTGGCCCTGCGGTATTTCTACGTCAGTGCCGAATGGAAACGCAGCATCGAAATGGAAGCGCTCGCGCGCATCCGTGCGTTGCAGGCACGCATCCGGCCGCATTTCCTGTTCAACAGCATGAACACGATCGCGGCGCTGACGCGTTCGAATCCCGACCGCGCCGAACAGGCGGTGGAAGATCTCGCCGACCTGTTCCGCGCCAGTCTCAGTGAAGCCGACTCCATGATCCCGTTGCGTGAGGAACTGGAGATCGCGCGCACGCACCAGCGCATCGAGCAGTTGCGCCTGGGCGATCGGCTGCGCGTCGAATGGGACGTGGACGCCCTGCCCTCACGCGCCAGCGTGCCGGGACTCATCGTGCAGCCGCTGCTGGAGAACGCGGTGTATCACGGCATCGAAATGCTGCCAGCCGGCGGCACCGTCCATATCAGCGGCAAGCTGATCGACGGTCGTATCGAAATCGAGGTGCGCAATCCCATCCCGCAACAAAGCGGTTACGGCGAACGCGAGGGCAACCGCATGGCGCTCGAGAATATCCGGCAGCGCCTGGAACTCGCCTGGCCCGGACGTGCCCGCATCGATACCCAGCAGAGCGACGGCGAGTTTTCGGCGCGCCTCGTCTTCCCGTATGCTCAGGCCCCGGAATAGGGCTCCACAAAAAAGAAGCAGCCGGGAGAGGCTCTTTCGCACAGATGGCTGGCGAATTCCTTTCTGCTTCCTTTTTGTGGTAACCCTGTGACTGTATGAATCTGCTGATCGTTGACGATGAAGCGCCGGCGCGCGATCGCCTGCGCCGCCTGCTGGAAGAAATCGGCGACTGCCAGAACATCGCCGAAGCCGGTACCGGCGAAGAAGCACTCGCCTTCTGCAGCGAGCAAGCGCCCGACGTGGTGCTGCTGGACGTGCGCATGCCCGGTCTGTCCGGCATCGAAGTCGCGCGCCACATCGATACTCTTCAGGATCCGCCCGCCGTCATCTTCACGACTGCGTACGATCAATATGCCGTCGAGGCCTTCGAAACCGAAGCCGTCGGCTATCTGCTCAAGCCGGTGCGCAAGGAAAAGCTGGCCCACGCATTGCGGCACGCAGCGCGCATTTCACCTTCGCGTCTGGTCAAGGTGGCGCAGTCGGCGCGTCTCGAACATCGCCGCGAACAGATCTGCGCCCGGCTGGGCGATCAGCTGCGGCTCATTCCGGTGAACGAGATCTACTATTTCCTCGCCGATCAGAAATACGTCACCGTCCGGCACAAGCAGGGCGAGAGCCTGATCGACGAATCGCTCAAGTCGCTCGCCGAAGAATTCGCCAACGACTTCGTGCGCATCCATCGCAATGCGCTGGTCGCGGAACGGCAGATCTCCGCCGTGGAACGTACCGAGGAAGGCAAATACGTGGTGCGGGTGCGCGATTGCAGCAACGTGCTCGAAGTCAGCCGGCGTCATGCAGCCGAATTGCTGCGTCGGGTGCGTGGCGAAACGTAGCGCCCGGGTCATGACGTCGTGACAAAAATCACGACTCTGCTGGCGAGTGGATCAAGAACAGGCAGGGCGTGATGCAGCTGATCTCGATGCGAGTCAGCGGATCAGTCGCAGGACACGGCGGCCGGTTGTGAACAGCACGACACCGCGGCCGGCCCAGCGCAGCAGCCGCTTCGGACCGAGCGCAGTCAGCAGCGCAATGCCACCGACAATCATGGCGGGATGCCTGGCGAGACGACGGACGGCGTTGATGCCGCGATCCACCGGTTCCAGTCCCGCTTCGATCTGATCCGCGGTCTCCATCAGTTCTTCGCGCTGAATCGCGCAGTGAGCCCGCAAGGCCTTGCGGCGCTGAGCCAGTGCAATGGATCGTTCGCTCACAGGCGCGCCCGCAGTTGATCGCGGTCCTTGGCCAGCTCAGCCAGCGTCGCATCGAGCATCGGCGGCTTGGCCTGCATCTTGCGTTTGAGCACGACGGCAGCAATGGCCGAAATCAGCAGGAATGCGCCGGTCATCGACAGCGCAGCTGCCAGCCGGTGCGTATCCCAGAACACGAAGATCACGGTCAGCGCCCCGAGGAACAGCGCCAGCATCGCGGCGAACAGCGCGATGAAGGACCAGACCAGGATCTCGCCGACTTCGCGCACTTCCTCCTGCAGCTCGGTGGTGAGCAACTGCAGACGGGTGTGCGCCGTCGCCACCAGCGTGGCGACGAAGTTGTTGAGCGACTTGAACAGCCCCGTGATCGGAGCGCCGTGTTGCTGTTCGCCGGGATCCATTACAGCGCGATTCCGTGCGGGCTCAGCGACGGCTGATCAGCACGCCGAGCACCAGGCCGATGCCGGCGGCAATGCCCACTGACTGCCATGGATTGTCGCGAACGTATTCTTCGGTGGCATCTGCCAGTTCGCGGGCACGGCGCAGCGCTTCCTCTTCCACTTCCGCCAGCCGTTCCCTCGCCTGCTGCAGCGATTGTTCGGCACGAGCGCGGACTTCCTGGATCTTCTCGCCGGTCTGGGCAGAAGTTGCGCGCAACAGCGCCTCGGCGTCCTGCATGACCACCTTGAGATCTGCTACCAGCTGGTCGGTCGTTACTTCGTTGCTCATGGGATTTCCTCGGAACGTTCTCTCGGGACCGCGAATGCCACACCGGTCATGGCCGGCCGGCATTCGCGATGCTGCGACGGCGGAATAGCAGACACATCGATAGTATTCCGCAGCCGTAAAACTCAGCAACTCAACAGGGGGTCGCGAGATCCGGGGTTACCTGCGTACTTGCCGCAGTCGCAGGCCGGCAGTGATAGCATGCCCGCCGCGTCGCCTCGTCACTCAATCGCGCCGTCACGGAGTCTCCATGGCGTCCTCGCCCCCTTCATCAACGGATCCGCATCACGATCGGTTCTACACGCGCGCATTCGGCGTCGTGACCTGCGCCGTACTGGCCGTGGCGCTCTACCGCATCGTCATGCCGTTTCTCGGTCCGCTGGTATGGGCGATCTTCCTCGCCTTCCTGCTCAATCCGCTGCATCAGTGGCTGACCCCGCGGCTGCGAAACCGGCCGCAACTGTCGGCGCTGCTGCTCACCTTGCTGACGCTGATCGTGCTGGTCGGTCCGCTCACTGCACTGAGCGCTGCCTTTGCCTCACAGGTCAGCTATCTGCTGCGATTCATGCAGGACAAGCTGGCCGATCCCGCTCAGGCCAACGTGCTGGACTTTGCGAATGTTCCGTGGGTCAACAGCGCCCTGACGCATCTCGACAGCATGTTCGGCATCGACATGGCCCAGGTGCGCGACTGGATCGAACAGATTTCGAACCAGGGCCTGCACTGGCTGGCAACGCTCGGCGGCAAGGTGTTCCTCGGTGCGCTCGGTACGGCGATGGGCTTCGTGCTGACCATCTTCATGCTGTTCTATTTCATCCGTGACGGGCAGGCGATGTTCGGCACCGCGCGCGAACTGATTCCGATGACCGAGGCACGCAAAGCGCGGCTGTTCGATCACCTCGCCAACGTCACCCGGGCCATGGTGCTCGGCACCGGTGCCACTGCCCTGATCCAGGGAACGCTCGTCGGCATCGCTTTCGTCATTGTCGGGCTGCCCTCGCCGCTGGTGTTCGGCGTCATCGCCGTGCTCGCCTCGCTCTTGCCGATCGGCGGTACCGCGTTGGTGTGGGTTCCTGCCGCCATCGTGCTGGCCGCGCAGGGTCGCTGGGGCATGATGATCTTCATGGTGATCTGGGGCGCGCTGCTGGTCTCCCTGGTGGACAACGTCGTTCGGCCGATGCTCGTCTCCGGGCGCGCCAATGTCGGCACGCTGACCGTCTTCATCGGTGTGCTGGGCGGACTTGCCGCATTCGGCGCCATCGGACTGTTTCTGGGTCCCGTGGTACTGGCACTGATCATCGCCCTGATTCGTTTCATGCTGGAGGTGCGTCGCTCCGATGTGGCGGCGGCTACCGGGACGCCAGCAGCGCCGGAGCAGACATTGTGAGTGAGTTGCGGATTGCCACCCGTCAGAGCCGGCTTGCGCTGTGGCAGGCCGAGCACGTCGCGGCGCTGCTGCGCGAGCGCCATCCGAACCTGGATGTCGTGCTGGTCCCCATGACCACCCAGGGCGACCGGGTGCTCGACCGGCCGCTGGCGGACGTCGGTGGCAAAGGACTATTCATCAAGGAACTGGAAATTGCCCTGGCGCAGGGTCGGGCCGACATCGCAGTGCACTCCATGAAGGACGTGCCGAGCGAGATGCCCGATGGCATGACGCTGTCTGCCATGCTGCCGCGCGCCGATGCGCGCGATGCTTTCGTCTCGCGTTCAGTGGCAACCTTCCAGTTGCTTCCCGATGGTGCCCGCGTCGGTACGTCCAGCCTGCGCCGGCAATGTCAGCTCAAATCGCTGCGGCCGGATCTGGAGATCGTGCCGTTGCGCGGCAATGTGGATACGCGTTTGCGCAAACTCGATGAAGGTCAGTACGACGCCATCATTCTCGCCGCTGCGGGACTGACGCGCCTGGGCTTCGCTCATCGCATCACGCATCACATCGACTTCGAACACTCCTTGCCCGCCGTCGGCCAGGGGATCATCGGCATCGAGTGCCGCGCCAACGACCAACGCAGCATCGCACTCACTGCGGTTCTCGACGATCCGACGGCACGTGTGTGTTGCGAAAGCGAACGTGCATTCGCATTGCGACTGCAGGGCAGCTGTCAGTCGCCCATTGCCGGCTACGCCGAACTGCAGGATCGGCGACTGCTGCTGCGCGGCGCAGTCGGCTCGGAGGATGGCCGCACCATTTATCGGGGTTCGCAGCAAGGCGATCAGGACGACGCCGCCGCGCTCGGCATTCAACTGGCCGATCGCCTGCTCGCCGCCGGTGCCAATGTGCTGCTGGCCGAGCAGCGCGCGCTGCACGGCATTGCCATGCCGAATCGCCTCACGTGATTCCGAAAGTCATCCCGCCGCTGACCGGCCTTGCGGTCCTGGTCACCCGACCGGCTGCACAGAGTGCCGCGCTCGCCGGGCGCATCCGCGAACTCGGCGGAGAAGCGCACGTGCTGCCCGCCATCGACATCCGCAAACGCGTTGCCAGCACTGCCGGCACGTATGAGCTGGTGATCTTTGTCAGCGTCAATGCGGTGGAACATGGTGCAGCACTGATCGTGCGCAGCGCACAGACGCAGTTCGCGGCCATCGGCAAGGCCACCGCCGCAGCGCTGCGGGCACTCGACCTCACCGTCGATATCGTTCCCGACCACAGCTTCACCAGTGAAGCGCTGCTGGCACACCCGCAGCTGACCCTGCCTCCTGGTGCCCGCATCCTGATCGTGCGTGGCAGCGGCGGACGCGACACGCTGCAGCAGACATTCCTGGAGCGCGGGTTCACCGTAGACCTGCTGGACGTGTACGAACGCGTTCTGCCGCAGATCGATGCCGCGCAGCGCGATGCCATTGAATCGACATGGGCCAACGACGGCATCGATGTCGTGACCGCCACCAGCGTGGAGACGCTGCGCAACCTGGACACCTTGCTGAGCGAAACCGGCCGGACGCTGTTGCGCAACACTGCGCTGGTAGTGCCCAGCGCGCGGGTGGCGGCGGCAGCGGCGGAGATGGGATTGCGCGGCAATTGCATCGTCGCCGCCGGTGCGGATGACCTTTCCGTGAGCGGTGCGCTGGCGCAATGGCATACGCGGGCGCGCGTGTCCCGCTAGCGACACTTCGCGCATTGGCGGTCCGGGGCCACACTGCCATACTTGCGCGGCCTCGATGTTTCCCTCGTGTGCCATGGCCGATCATCCCACCGACACTGCAAGCACCGACCGCCGCGCTGCGCAACCATCGCGTCGCGTGCATTCCTACGGCCGTCTGACCACGGCGCTGGCCGTGCTTGCGCTGGCCACCGCCTGTTACGCGCTGTGGCGTCTGGATGCGGCGCGCGATCGCATTGCAGAGATCAATCGTTCGCTCACGCAGCTCGAATCGGGCCGCGCGCTGCTGGAATCCGAGATCAAGTCGCAGCAGGAACGTGACCGTGCTGCCCGGGCAGTGCTTGCCCGCCGGCTCGATGCATTCGCCGACACGCCGCAGCAGCTGCGCGAGTTCGCCACGACACTCGAGGAACTGCGTGGACGCGCCGAGGGACCGGAGCGTGCCTGGTCGCGTGCGGAAGCGGCGTTCCTCATGGAGCTGGCACAGCAGCGCCTTTCGCTCGACCGTGACATCGATACAGCCGTCGTCGCCCTGCAGGCCGCGGATTCGCGGCTGGCCTCGTTGCGCGATCCGGGTGTCGGGGCAGTGCGCCAGCAGCTCGGCAAGGAAGTTCAGGCGCTGCGTGCGGCACCCCGTCCCGACACGGCCGGGATTCTGGCGCGACTGACCAATGCCGAAGAACAGGCCGGCGCAGCATCCGTCGCGGGCATCGTCGCGGTGGAACGTCCATCGGCGGTGGCACCGCTGCCTGACGGATTCTTTGCACGCGCCTGGACCATGGCCCGCAATGCGCTGGCCAGCCTGATTACGGTGCGCAAGGTCGACAGCCGCGACAGCGTGGTCGTCACGATCGAAGAAGAGGCATTGCGGCGTCAGCATCTGCAGCTCCTGCTGTATTCGGCGCGCGCCGCGGTCGTGCGCCATGACGCCGCGGCCTATCGCAGTTCGCTCGCCGGTGCACGCCAGTGGCTGACGGAGTTCTTCGATCGCGACCATCCCGCGACGGCAGCGCTCGCCGCAGAAGTTGCCGCACTGGAAGCCATCGACATCGATCCGCCGTTGCCGGACATCAGTGCTTCCGCGCGCGCACTCGAGCGTCTTGCTCCCGGCAAGCGCACGGCGTCATGAAGACCGGCCTGTCCATTGCGCTCGCTCTCGTCGTCGGCGCGCTGCTTGCGCAGTGGCTGATGGCCGACGCCGGGTACGTGGCGATCCGTTTTGCCGGGCATCTGATCGAGATGTCCGCCGTGACGTTCCTGCTGGTTCTGATCGCCGGCTTCTTTGTCGTTCGGCTGGTGATCAAGCTGCTGTCGGCGCGCAGGCTCTGGCGCGAGCGACAGATTGCGCGACGCCAGGAACGCGCGCGTCGCGCGCTGGCAAAGGGCCTGCTGGAAATGGCCGAGGGCGAATGGGAAGCCTCGGAAGAGACGTTCACACGCACCGCCCGCGACGCGGAATCACCTGTTGCGCACTACATGGTGGCGGCACGCGCGGCCGAGCTGCAGGGATCGGCTCAGCGTCGCGACGAATGGTTGCTGCGCGCACTCGATGCTTCAACGGAGCGTCGCGCGCCAGTGCTCATCATGCAGGCGGAAATGCATCTGAAGCACAAGCAGTACCAGGCCGCACTGGCCACGTTGCAGCAGCTCGAAGCCCGCGGCGAAACCACACCTCGCGCCATCATGCTGCTCGCGCGCATCTATCGACAGACGCGCGACTGGCGCGCACTCGAGGCGCTCGAGCCGCGTCTGCGTGCGACGCGTGGTGTGTCCCGTGCCTTTGCCGATGAGACCGTGGCGCAGATCTATCTGGATCGGCTCAAGGAAGCTGGCGATGCCCGCGATGTGCAAGCGCTGCGTACGGCCTGGAAGGACATGCCCAGATCGCTGACCCAGCGGGGCGAAATCGTCGTCGGCTATGCACGAGCCGCCATGACGTGCGATGAGGACGACGCCGCTGAAGTCGAACTGCGTCGTTTCCTCGACAAGCAGTGGGATGAAGGCGCAGTGCTCGCCTACGGCGAACTGGACACCGCAGAGCCGCTCGTGACCCTCGAGCGGGCCGAACAATGGCTGCCGGAACACAGGGAGGATGCGACCTTGCTGCTGGCGTGCGCGCGCCTGTCCATCCGCGCGGAGCTGTATGGCAAGGCCCGCAGCTATCTGGAGACGAGCATTGCAATCCGCCCGCGCCTGGAAACCTGGCAGCTCCTCGCCAGCCTGTTCGAGCAACTGGGCGAGCGCGACCGGGCCACGCAGGCGCTCAATGACGCAGTCATCCACGCCCTCGGCCGTAAACCGACGCTGCCGAAGATCCGGGCTCGCCGCTGGCTGGAACGCCGCCAGTCGGATCGGCGGCGCAACTGATCGCAGCGTTTTGCCGGCCGGACGGTTACATAGCCAGAATCAATGATCTGCGGATTGCCCGGTCAGGCTGCAGTCGATACAACCTGAACCCGCAGCCGCCATCGCAGCGGCCCACTCAATCAATCCAGGGATCGCCGACGACCTTGCCGTCGTCACCACAACCGAATGCCTTACGCGCGTCTCACACTGCTGCCTTCACAACAGGTCCTGTCCGTCGAAGAAGGCGAGACCATTCTGGACGCCGCATTGCGCGCCGGTCTGAATCTGCCGCACAGCTGCAAGGGCGGTCATTGCTCGGCCTGCCGTGCGCGACTGGTGAGCGGCGCAGTCACCTATCCGCTGGGACCGCCGCTGGGCATTACGGCGCAGGAAGAAGCGGCGGGCATGACGCTGCTGTGTCAGGCACACGCGGCCAGCCCTGACCTCACGGTGGAGATCCGCGAGATTCGTCCGCCTGTGGCCGAATATCACATCTACAGCCTGCCCTGTCGCATCGAGCATATGCACGAACTGGCGCCGGGCGTAATGGCAGTATCGCTGCGACTGCCGGCCAACGAGATGTTCAATTTCGTGGCGGGTCAGTACATCGACATCATGCTGCCGCAGAGCAGGCGCCGCAGTTTCTCCATCGCCAATCCCCCGCACGACGCGCGCTTCATTGAACTGCACATCCGCAAGGTGGCCGGCGGCGAATTCACGCAGCAGCTCTTCAATGGCATGCAGGAAAAGACGCTGCTGCGTATCGAGGGTCCGTTGGGCCAGTTCTGGTTTCGCGAAGAATCGCAGCGGCCGGCATTGCTGATCGGCGGCGGCACAGGCTACGCACCGCTGCGGGCGATGCTGCGACATCTGCTCGAGCGCGGCGACCAGCGTCCGCTGCATCTTTACTGGGGCGCGCAGAAGCCTGCGGATCTGTACGAAGACGCAATGCTGCGCGAGCTGACGCAGCGATTTGCGAACTTCCGCTATACGCCTGTGCTGTCGAATGCCGACGCGAGCTGGCGCGGACGCACCGGCTGGGTGCATGAGGCGGCGCTCGAAGATCACCTGCAGATTCATGAGTTCGACGTGTACGCGAGCGGCCCGCCCGTGATGGTCGAGACCATCCGGCAGCAGTTCGGCGAACGCGGTCTGCCCGCCGATCAGCTGTTCTTCGATTCGTTCGACTTTGCGCCCGACAGTGCGCAAAAGCTTCGCAACGCCACGCACAGCTCGTGAAGGTCCGGGCGGCTGCATTGCGAGTGACCGCTCGCGGCCCCTGATTCCTCGGAAACTTGTTCATGGGGAGCGCTGTCAACGCGCTCGGCGGTCGTGCCCTTGATATTGCAACGGATTCGCGCCGCAGTGGGTGCGATGCAATTCATGCCTCCGCGTGCGAAGAGCGTGATGACATGAGCGCTTCCCGGATATCCTTGCGTTGTGAAGCAGACGCATCGATCACCATTACATCGCAGGGCAAGATTCTGATCACATGAGCGCGAACCGACCCCACGCGTTGATCGTCGGCTGCGGCTATGTCGGCACGCGGCTCGCGCTGACGCTGGCCGATCACTTCGACATAACGGGTGTGGTTCGCTCGGCTGAGCGCGTGGCAGAGCTGCGCAAGCGCGGTGTCCAGGCCGTGGCGCTGGATCTGGATCGCGTGCGGCTCGGCGCCTGGATTCCGGAGCGGCTCGAACAGGCGGCGATTTTCTATCTGGCGCCGCCACCGCCTGTGGGCGAGAGCGACCTGCGCCTCGACCGGTTTCTGCAACTCGCCAGCGTGCCGCCACGGGCATTCATCTACATGAGCACCACGGGTGTTTACGGCAACACCGACGGCCAGCCTGTGGACGAAAGCTCACCCGTGCAGCCCATGACAGAGCGTGCCCGGCGGCGGGTCAGTGCCGAAGAAATGACGCGGGTGTGGTGTACCGAAAGGCGCGTCCGGCGAGTGGTGTTGCGCGTACCGGGCATCTACGGACCGGGCCGATTGCCGCTGGAACGTCTGCGCCAGCGCGAGCCGGCCATTCATCCGGAAGAAGCCGGCATCAGCAACCGCATTCACGTGGATGATCTGGTTGCCGCATGCGCCGCCGCTGCCCTCAATCCCGAGGCGCGCGGCGTGTACAACGTGACCGACGGCAATGCGTGCAGCGCTACGCATTTTCTGGATCGGCTGGCCGCGCTGACGGACCTGCCGCCTGCCCCGCGCGTCTCACTGGACGAGGCCCAGCTCACTTTCAGCCAGGATCGTCTGTCGTTTCTGAACGAGTCACGCCGCGTCAGCAACGAGCGGATGCTGAAGCATCTGGGCGTCAGACTGCGCTACGCCGATATGGACGCGGGGATCAGGCAGAGTCTGGAGGAAAAAGCGTTCGCAGAACGCGGCGAGGAGCCGGCAGAAGGCGGCTTGCCGTAAGCCAGGGGTCCGCAAAACAGGACGGCTCGCGGGTCAATGCGTCCATCATTCCAGACGGTCGGAATGGATGCGCTTCGATCGCTCTTGCGAGATCCCGTGCCCTAAGCAGGCTGGCTCCTCTTGCTGCCCAGCCATTTGCCGATGGGCTGCCACTGTTCCCAGTCCGGACCCGCCAGGTATTCGGGCAGCTCGAAGATCCCCATGCCGCGCTGGAATGCCCGCAGATAGTTGGTCGACTGCCGCAGGGCCGTCAGATACGGCACCTTGAGTTTGCCGAGGTACTTGTCGAGTTCCTCGAACATCAGCGTGTTTTCGCGTACGCGGTTGGCGATGACGGCCAGCCGTGCCTGCTGACGCTGCACCTTGCCCAGTTCCAGCAGCTCGCTCATGAAATGGGCGCTGGCCCGCATATCGATGGGCGATGGCATGACGGGGACCAGAATGGTCTCGGCCCGCCGGACGAGTTCGTTCATTTCCGATCCGTGCGTACGCGCCGGCGCATCGATCACCAGGACTTCGGTATCGCGGGGCACGCCGCGTACGCCTTCTTCGTACGCAGCCACGCCAGCGATCCTGGGCAGGTCTTCGGGACGGGTGGCGAGCCAGTCCAGGCTGGTGCGCTGCGGGTCATAGTCCGCGATGGCGACCTTGTGGCCTTCTCCGGCGAACCAGCAGGCAACATTGGTGGCGATGGTGCTCTTGCCGCAACCGCCCTTCGAATTCATAACCATGACATGGCGCATGAACTGCCTCGCTTTCGCCCCGGCATTGCGGACATCGCCGGCGACGTTGTTATTCTTCGACGCGGCTAACTTAAGTGGGCAGGCCGCAAAAGTCCACGCGGAGGGTCCGATCGATGTCTTTCAGCAATCCGCCTGCCGCCGAAATCGCCCAATTGCTGCGCGAGGCCCGGATCATCGCCGTGGTGGGCCTGTCCGATAATCCGCAGCGTCCCAGCTACGACGTGGCGAGTGCTCTGCTCGACTACGGTTACCGCATCATTCCGGTCAATCCTGCGCTTGCCGTCTGGGAAGGCATCCGGGCCATCCCCGATCTGGATCATCTGCCGCAGGTGCTCGGGCCCGGCGAGCAGGTCGACATCGTGGATGTCTTCCGCCAGCCGCAGCATGTCGCCGGCATCGTCGATGATTGTGTGCGACTGCAGCTGCCCGCGCTGTGGCTGCAGCTCGGTGTGATCGATGAAGTCGCCGCGCAGCGCGCACAGGCGGCCGGCATGACTGTAGTCATGGACAAATGTATCAAGGTGGAACGGATGCGGATGGGGTGAGGATTGTTGGCGGTTGACGGTTGGCCGTCGGCAGTCAGAAAAAGCGGAACGACGGTGATGCGGTCTGCACAGCTCTCTCGTTGGTTTCTGACCGTCAACCGCCAACCGTCAACGGCCAACCAGCTCTGCTATCCTGCCCCCATGCAGATCCGGTTCACCAAGATGCATGGCCTGGGCAACGACTTCATCGTCTTTGACGCGGCCGACGACGCGGCCGTGCCGACCAATGAAGTCATGCGCCGACTCGGCGACCGGCGCACCGGCATCGGTTTCGATCAGGCGCTGGTACTGCTGCCGCCGCGCGCGGACGGCACTGATGTCTACTACCGCATCTTCAACGCCGACGGTTCCGAGGTCGAACAGTGCGGCAACGGCGCCCGCTGCGTCGGCAGGCTCGTCGCGGAGAAGCTCGCACGTTCGCAGGTCCGCATGGACAGCCCGGGCGGTCGCATCGATGTGCAACTGCACAGTGACGGTCAGGTATCCCTCGACATGGGGATCCCGGACTTCTCACCCGCGTCGTTGCCTTTTGAAGCAACACGCGAAGCAGACATCTATCCGTTGCGTATCGGCGAATCCGAGCTGCGCATCAGTGTCGTCTCCATGGGCAATCCGCACGCGGTGATCCAGGTACCTTCAGTGCGCGACGCGGCCGTGGACACGATCGGGCCCGCCGTGGAGAATCATTCGCGCTTCGCCAGGCGCACCAACGTGGGCTTCATGGAAGTGGTGAATCGCAATCACATTCGCCTGCGTGTGTTCGAACGCGGTGTCGGCGAAACACAGGCCTGCGGCACCGGCGCCTGTGCCGCGGTTGCTGTCGGTCGACGCCTGGGATTACTCGATGAAGAAGTTACCGTCGAAGCGCCTGGCGGCAGAATGACGATTCGCTGGTCTGGCCCCGGCGAGCACCTCTGGCTGACGGGCCCGGCCGTGACTGTATTTCACGGTACGGTGGAAATTGAAAATGGGTGACGGTCCTTGTCGACCGTCGATAGTCGCAAATCGGCAGACCGCCGCGCTTCGACAGGAATGGAACGATTGCACCGGCTGGCATACCGGACCTGCTCCGCTCCTGCTGACAACCGTCAACGGCCAACCGCCAACACACAAAGAGGTGCCATGAACAAGCAACCCGTCCGCGGCGTCGAAGTGGAGACGCTGCCGGAAAGCGTGATCGCCGAATACCTGCAGCATCATCCCGACTTCTTCGAGCGCCACGCGGCGTTGCTGGGCAGGCTCCAGATTCCGCACAGTCGCGGTGCTTCGACCATTTCACTGGTGGAGCGCCAGGTGTCGGTATTGCGCGAAAAGAACGAGAAGCTCGAGGTGCGGCTTCAGGAACTCATCGGCGTCGCGCGTGCCAATGACGGCCTGGTCGGCAAGATTCACAAGCTTTCCTGTCGGCTGATCCGCGCACGTACCGCGGCTGCCGTCATCGATGCACTCGAGGCCTCATTGCGCGAAGACTTCGGCGCTTCCGAATGGCTGATGCTGCTCGCACCGTCGGCGCAGTCGGGTTTCGACCAGATCGGCAGCCGCCACCTGCGCATCGTCAATCCCACGGCAAGCGAACTGAAAATGTTCGAAACGCTGTTCGATTCCGGCAAGCCGCGCTGCGGACAGATTCGCGACAGCCAGCGGGACTTCCTGTTTGGCGCTGGCACTACGGAGATCGGCTCTGCAGCGCTGGTGCCGCTGGGCCCCCAGGCCTCATCCGGATTGCTGGCCATCGGCAGTCCCGATACCGAGCGCTTCCATCCCGCCATGAGTACGGAATTTCTCGCGCGCATCGGCGAACTGGTGAGCGAAGCCGTCGGCGCGCTGTAGCGCGTTCGATTGTCCGCTGAAGATAAGGCAGTCAGCCCGACAAACGTCCGGGTTCATCTGGCCAGCAGAGCGGCGGACCCGCAAACTAAGCGGCATGCAAGCCTCCGCTCTGGCCTGGATTCCCCGCTTTCTGACCCATCTGTCGTCCGAACGACGACTCTCCGCGCATACCGACAGCAACTATCGTCGCGACCTCGAATTGTTCGCGCGTTACTGCGAGCACCATCAACTGGATGATTGGCAGCGCGTCGATGCCCAGCACGTGCGCAGCTTCGCGGCGGCAGAGTTCCGACGAGGTCAGTCACCGCGGACGATTCAGCGTCGCTTGTCCGCGCTGCGCAGCTTCTACAATTTCCTGTTGCGCGAATCCGTACTGAAGACCAATCCGGCCGTCGACGTTCGCGCGCCGAAGGCGAGCAGACGCTTGCCGGCGACGCTCGATGCCGACCAGATGGCGCAGTTGCTCGCATTCCGGACCGACGATGAGCTGAGCGTGCGCGACAAGGCGCTCATGGAACTGTTCTATTCATCGGGCCTGCGACTGTCGGAACTGGTCATGCTGGATCTGCCCGACCTCGATCTGCGCGATCGCACCGTGCGTGTCACCGGCAAGGGCGGCAAGACACGTGTCGTACCGGTGGGACGTCACGCCGTCGAGGCGCTCAACGCATGGCTGAGGGAACGCGGCAGTTTTGCCCCTGGCGACGAACAGGCGGTATTCGTTTCCAGGCGCGGTGGCCGTCTGATGCAACGCGCCATCCAGCTGCGCATCGCACGCTGGGCCCGCGCCCAGGGCCTGGGCGTGCATCTGCATCCGCATATGTTCCGCCATTCCTTCGCCACGCACCTGCTGGAATCAAGTCAGGACCTGCGCGCGGTGCAGGAACTGCTCGGTCACGCCAACATTTCCACCACCCAGGTGTACACGCACCTTGATTTCCAGCATCTCGCCACGATCTACGACCGCGCGCACCCCCGAGCTCGCCGCAAGACCTGAAGCAATGAAGACCTCCTCGGGGATCGCACGGCAGAGACGCTCGATGGCAGCTCTCCGCGGTCCGATCTTGTATTCTGGTCCCGGTGTTACCCGCGGAAGTTCAACGTCTCCATCTCCATCTCATGAATCAGTTCGAAGGTACAACCATTCTGTCCGTGCGCCGCAAGGACACTGTCGTCATCGGCGGCGATGGACAGGTGTCGCTCGGCAATACGGTGATGAAAGGCAACGCGCGCAAGGTGCGGCGATTGCATGACGGCAAGGTCCTGGCAGGATTTGCCGGCGGAACCGCAGATGCGTTCACATTGTTCGAGCGCTTCGAGGCCAAGCTGCAGCAATACGGCAATCTGACGCGTGCGGCGATCGAACTGGCGAAGGACTGGCGGTCCGACCGCAGCCTGCGCCGGCTCGAAGCACTGCTGTGCGTTGCCGATCTGCGCAGCTCGTTCATCATCTCCGGCAACGGCGATGTCATCGAGCCCGAAGACGACATCATGTCGATCGGCTCCGGTGGATCCTATGCATTATCCGCAGCCCGGGCGCTGGTGCAGAACACGGATCTCGACGCGCGCAGCATCGTGGAAAAATCCTTGAACATCGCAGCCGACATCTGCATCTATACGAACAGAAATCTCACGATCGAGGAACTGCGTTCGTGAGAGGGCTGTCGGGCTCTGGGCGCTGGCCAGAGCAGGAACGCAGCCTTCACTTCCCGTGTATTTCCGGCCAGCCAGCCCAGTACCCAGCAGCCCAGTAGCCCTCTCCCATGTCCTCCATGACCCCCCGCGAAATCGTTCAGGAACTCGACAAACACATCGTTGGCCAGGGCGAAGCCAAGCGAGCGGTGGCGATTGCACTGCGTAATCGCTGGCGCCGCATGCAGGTGAAGGAAGAGCTGCGTGTCGAAATCACGCCGAAAAACATTCTGATGATCGGTCCGACCGGTGTCGGCAAGACCGAAATCGCGCGGCGGCTTGCGAAGCTGGCACGTGCACCCTTCGTGAAGGTGGAAGCCACCAAGTTCACCGAGGTCGGTTACGTCGGTCGCGAAGTCGATTCCATCATCAAGGACCTGATGGATGTCGCCGTGAAAATGACGCGCGAAGTGGAAATGGAAAAAGTCCGGCATCGCGCCATGGATGCGGCAGAAGAACGCGTACTGGATGCGCTGCTGCCGCGGCCGAAGACACTCGGTTTCACCGCGGAACCCGAACAGGCGCGCGATGCGGATACACGCCAGAAATTCCGCAAACTGCTGCGCGAGGGCCAGCTCGACGATCGCGAAATCGAGATCGAAGTGCGCGCGCTGCCCATGGGCGTGGAGATCATGGCGCCAGCGGGCATGGAAGATCTCACCCAGCAACTGCAGGGCATGTTCGCCAATCTCGGCGGCCAGCGCACGAAGATGCGCAAGGTGAAGGTACGCGAGGCGTTCAAGCTGCTGACGGATGAAGAAGCGGCGAAGATGATCAACGAGGAAGAGCTCAAGACGCAGGCGCTGCAGAATGCCGAGCAGAATGGCATCGTCTTCATCGACGAGATCGACAAGATCGCCCGCCGTCAGGAGACGCAGGGAGCCGATGTCAGCCGCGAAGGCGTACAGCGCGATCTGCTGCCGCTGGTCGAAGGCAGTACCGTGAGCACCAAACACGGCATGGTCAGGACCGACCACATCCTGTTCATTGCCTCCGGCGCCTTCCACATGTCGAAGCCGGCAGATCTGATTCCGGAATTGCAGGGCCGTTTTCCGATCCGCGTCGAACTGCAGGCGCTCAAGGTGGAAGATTTCATCCGCATCCTCACCGAACCCGATGCATCGCTGTGCACGCAGTACCGGGCACTGCTCGCCACTGAGGGCGTCAACCTCGAGTTCGCCGATGATGGCGTGCGGCGACTCGCCGAAGTCGCATTTCAGGTAAATGAACGCACCGAGAATATTGGCGCACGTCGTCTGCACACGGTGCTCGAGCGTCTGCTGGAGACACTTTCCTTCGAAGCTGCGGACCGCAACGGTGCTACTGTCACCATCGACGCCGCTTACGTGGACAAGTATCTCGGCGAACTGGTCAAGGACGAGGATCTGACACGGTACATTTTGTAGCGCCGCGCCGCGCGCGGCTGGTTTGCTGGGCAACTGGTCCGCTGGTCGGCTGGCCAGAACCAAGGGCGCAGGCGACCGTTTTCTATCTCTTTCTGACCAGCAGACTAGCGGACCAGTAGGCTAGCGGACTGTTGATTGGCTTGCTGGCCGGAAGCAGGGGCACCGAAATCTGCGGAACCTCTGCGAAATCTCCGTCGCTACTTCCGCGCCGTCGGTGTCGGATAAGGAATGCCGAGTTCTTTCAGGCGCCCCAGATACTGCGCCCATCTGGTTTCGCGCTCGCGACCCAACTCGTGCAGATAGTTCCACGTGTAGAGCCCCGTGTCGTGGCCGTCGTCGAACACAAGCTTCACTGCGTATCGCCCGACCGGTTCGACAGCCTTGATGCCAACATCATGTTTGCCGAGCTGCAAGGTTTCCTGACCGGGTCCGTGCCCGCGCACTTCCGCAGACGGTGAATACACCCGCAGATATTCGAACGGCAGCTCGAACCTCGTGCCGTCATCGAACGTCACGTCGAGGACCCGGGATTTCGTACGCAGCTTGATGGCGGTGGGGTGCATGGGAGAAGAGGAGCGCTGGCCGACTGGTCTGTCAGTCTGCTGGCCAGAAGGGAAGAGAGCAAACGGTCGCCTGCGTCCGCCGCTTCTGGCCAGCCGACCAGATACTTGTCGCTGAGGTGAACTCCGCGCGAACCTCCGGCCTGCCCCGTCAGGTCACTTTCACCGGTGCAGCGGGATGGCGGCCATCGGCGTCGATGCGGGAGGCGAAATGGAACGCCGTCTTCGTCATCGATTCGCGTTCGTAGAAGCGGTGTGCGTCCAGTCGCTGCAGACCGGAATCCAGATGCAGCTGACCGCAGCCGAGGGCACTGGCTTGCTGCGTGAGCCAGTCCAGCAGCGCCTTGCCGAGACCGCGCGATCGCATGCCGGCGTTGGTGACCAGATCATCGACATAAAGAATGCGGCCGCAGTACAGCATCTCCATCACCCTGAAACCTGCGACGGCACCGATCACGTCATCCAGACTGGCGGCGGCCAGTCGATAGCCATCTGTCTCGCGCATTCGCGCCACTGCGGCGACGTACTGGTCCAGATCCAGATGGGTACGCAGTTGGTGCATGACCGGCCAGGTCGCTGCGACCTGCGATGGGTCGATTTCAGAAACAACGGGACGTTTCACGCACGGACTCCGTAACCAGATGACCAGGAATGGCGATCCTACCGATGGCGCGCAGCGATGTCCGTTCATATCCAGCCAACCGCGCCTCCCACTCCTGGATCGGGCGATCCGCCAAACCATTCCTCAGTGTCTGAGCGCAGGAACCGGAATTGAAGATCCGGCGTTGGCAGTCGACGCCGGGCGATACTAGCTCGCATGACGAACAGGCCGGAGGCAGCGAAAGATGGATATCCCCGCCCAGGACAATTCCATATGCCCACGGACCTGCCACGGCTACAATGCACATTCGCATGAACGCTGACCAGAAACCTTCCGCCGGAACCACCGACTTCGGCTACGAGCAGGTCCCCACCGCCGAAAAAGCTGCGCGCGTGCGCGCTGTATTCGAATCGGTCGCCGGCAACTACGACCTGATGAACGACCTGATGTCGGGCGGTGCGCATCGGGTCTGGAAACAGTTCACGCTGTCACAAACGGGTTTGCGTCCCGGTCAGCGCGCGCTCGATGTGGCGGGCGGCACCGGAGATCTTGCTGCCGGCATGTGCAGACAGGTCGGGGAGACAGGCCTGGTCGTTCACACAGACATCAACGCTGCGATGCTCCGCGAAGGACGCGATGCGATGACCGATCGCGGCATCGTGAGCAATGTTCGCTATTCGCTCGCCAACGCCGAGTGCCTGCCGTTTCCGGACGCGAGCTTCGACTGCGTCACCATCGGCTTCGGTCTGCGCAACGTGACCGACAAGGCCGCCGCGCTGCGCTCCATGACGCGCGTGTTGAAGCCGGGCGGTCAGCTCATGGTGCTGGAATTTTCGCATCCCGTGTTCCCGGGGCTGAAACCGGTTTATGACGCGTATTCCTTTTCGATCCTGCCGTGGCTCGGCAAGGTCGTCGCGAAGGACGAAGCCAGCTACCGCTATCTGGCCGAATCCATCCGCCGCTTTCCGGATCAGGAAACGCTGCTCGGCATGATGCGCGAAGCCGGTCTCGAACAATGCCGCTACCACAATCTGAGCGGCGGCATCGTGGCGTTGCACCGAGGCTGGAAGCTGTGAGCGGACAGCGGATCGCGGATAGCGGACAGTGCTCTGCATTCCCCGATGCGGACTTGCGGTTCGCGCCAACAACCGATCATTCCGGGCACAGCGGTCTGCGACGCACCCATTCCTGCCCGGCCCTGTCCGCTATCCGCTGTCCGCTGTCCGCTTCCCCATGCGCCTGACCCCGCTCGAATCGGTCCTCAACCGCAACATCGCCGCCTCATCCATTGCGCGTGGCCTGTGCAGGAAACTCGCGGGCAAAGTCCTTGCCGTGCGCTTCAATGGCCTGCCCGTCGCGATACGCTTTCAATGTGACGGCGAGCGCATGACGCTGGACACGGATGCAGGTGAGGCGAATGCCACGCTGACGGGTACACCGCTCGCCTTGATGCAGCTTGCCGCGCCACGGCCCGAAGCTGCATTGCGCAGCGGCGCGGTGCACATCGAGGGTGACGCAGAAGTGGCGCAGACCTTCAGTGAGCTGCTGAAACACGCGCGGCCCGATCTCGAAGAGGAACTTTCCCGCGTGATCGGCGATGTGGCCGCACATCAGATCGGCGATGTCGTGCGTTCTGCCATGGCGTTCGGCAAACGTGCTGCCGATACATTCTCGCAGAACGTCGCAGAGTATTTGCAGGAAGAAGGCCGCGATCTGCCCACGCGCATCGAAGCAGACGAGTTCGTCGCCGGTGTCGACAAGCTACGCGACGACGTCGAGCGGCTGGACGCCAGGATCGCGCTCCTCGAATCGAGGGGTGGGAAGTGAACGGTGAGCGGCGGACGGCGGACCGTATGGCGCGGGGAAGCTGCGCCTGGCTGCCATCAACATTCGAAGCGGCCGCCTCTGCACTGTTCTGTCCGGAATTCTTGCTCCTCGGCTTTCACTGTCCGCCGTCCGCTGTGCGCCATTCACCGTCATGAACCTTCGCGTTCTCACCCGACTGCTGCAGATTCAGCGCGTACTGGTCCGTCACGGACTGGACGAGATCATTCTCGCGACGCATCTGTTCCGGCCCATCCGCTTCGCGTTCTATCTGTCGCCTGCCACCTGGGTGAGAAGGGACCGGTCGGCGCCGCGCGGCGTGCGGTTGCGCCTGGCGCTCGAAGAACTCGGTCCGATCTTCATGAAGTTCGGCCAGACACTGTCGACGCGACGCGATCTGTTGCCGCGTGACATCGCTGACGAACTCGAGAAGCTGCAGGATCGCGTGCCGCCGTTTTCCAGCACCGCCGCGCGGAAGATTGCCGAGGCTGCATTCGAGCGACCGCTCACGGAAGTATTTGCACGCTTCGACGATGTGCCGCTCGCTGCCGCCACGATTGCGCAGGTCCACACGGCGCAGCTCAAGGATGGCAAGGAAGTGGTGGTCAAGATCGTCCGCCCCGGGATTCGCGAGCAGATCGAGCTCGATCTGGAAGTCATGTATGCGCTCGCGCGCCTGGCCAACCGTTACTGGTCGCAGGCACCGCGTCTGCAGCCCGTGGAGCTGGTGCGTGAATATGAGAAGACGATTCTCGATGAACTGAATCTGATGCGCGAAGCCGGCAATGCCGCGCAACTGCGCCGCAACTTCGCCGGATCGCACCTGTTGTACGTCCCTGAGGTGTACTGGGATTATTGTCGCAAGAACGTCATGGTGATGGAGCGCGTGCACGGCGTGCTCATCAACGACATCGCCGAACTCGAGCGGCGCGGCGCCAACATCAAGCGGCTGGCGGAAAACGGCGTTGAGATCTTTTTCACGCAGGCATTCCGGCACAACTTTTTTCACGCGGACATGCATCCGGGCAACATTTTTGTGCTGCTCGACGATCCTGAGCATCCGCGTTACGCCGCGGTCGACTTTGGCATCGTTGGCACGCTCGATCCGCGCGATCAGCACTATCTGGCAGAGAACTTCCTCGCCTTCTTCGAGCACGACTACCGGCGCATCGCGCAACTGCACGTCGATTCAGGCTGGATTCCCGCGCACGTCCGCGTCGATGAACTCGAATCCGCGGTGCGCACAGTGTGCGAGCCCATTGCCAACAAGCCGTTGCGTGAAATTTCTTTCGGTCAGGTACTGATCAGTCTGTTCGAGGCCGCACAGCGCTTCGATGCGCAGATGCAGCCGCAACTCATGCTGATCCAGAAGACGCTGCTGCAGATCGAAGGTGTCGGTCGCCAGCTCTATCCCGATCTCGACCTGTGGGAGACGGCGCAACCGCTGCTCAGGCAGTGGATGCGGGAGCGCTACAGTCTCAGGTCCATGATCAAGCAGACGCGCAAGCAATTGCCCGGTCTGGTCGATGCGATGCGCAAGGCACCGCAACTGATTCAACAGGTCACGCAGCGTGCTGCGGACGGTCGCCTCAGCGTGCCGGTGGCATCGAAGGATCTCGAGGTCCTGCGTCAGGAAATCCGCAACGACGCACGCCGCCGCGACATGACCGTCGTTGCCGCCATCGTTCTGCTCGGCGGCATTTTCTGGTTCGCCCTGCACCGCGATCCGCTGTGGCCGGGATTCATGATGGTGATCGCAAGCGCAGCAGCGCTCTGGTATTCGCGGCGCTGAGCATGATTCCGTCAAGGAACGACGGCCTGGAAAGGATTGCGAATATGGCTCGCGCGTTGCTGCTGGTTGCGGTCGCCCTGAGTGGATGCGCGTCGATGAGCACGCGTGACTGCGCCCTTTGCCCGGAGATGGTCGTGATACCCGCAGGCACGGCCATCCTCGGCGCCGCGGCGGATGACAAATTTCGCGGCCCAGACGAGTTGCCGGAGCGGCGATTTGCCATTCGCCTGCCGTTCGCGGTGAGTCGCTATGAGATCACACGCGATCAGTACGAGGCGTTTGTGCGCGCCACGAACCGGCCCGTCGGTGGAGATTGCCTCACGGATCGACGCAAGCGCGGCGACTGGCAATACGATGCTGCCACCACTTTCCGCGATCCAGGCTTTGCGCAAGCGGGCGATCACCCTGTCGCATGCGTCGATTGGGAGGAGGCCAAGGCGTACGTGGCGTGGCTGAACACACAAACCGACGGCGGATATCGATTGCTCTCGGAGGTCGAATGGGAATACGTCGCTCGCGGTGGAGCGACGCAGAACTTCGTTTATCCATGGGGCAACGATTCCAGGCAGGGCTGCCCGTTCGCCAACCTCTTCGATCGCACAGCGCTTGCAACGTATGCGGGCATGGACACGAGCGGCTACAAGGTCTTCGATCCGATGGACTGCGACGACGGCGCACTCAACACCTCACCGGTCGGATCGAAGAAACCGAACTCGTTCGGCGTGCACGACGCCATCGGCAACGTCCAGGAGTGGGTCGAGGATTGCTACAGTGCGAATCACGATGTGGCCGAACCGGGATTGCCGCCCGCACACGGCGAGTGTGCTCGGCGCCTGGTCAAGGGCGGATCGTGGGGCACGCTGGCGCACAACGCGCGTATCGCAGAGCGCGTGGCGTATCCGCCCACTCATCGCGACGACTCAATCGGCATTCGCGTCGCAAAGACGCTGCACTGAGTGCAGAGCGGCTCTTTTGTGCGCGTGCCAGCTGCTTTATGAGCTGGAGCTGTGACTGCCCGACCTGTAAGAGGAACCGCAGTGAATATCGATGAATGGCAGCTTGCTCAGATCAACGTGGGAAGGCTGGTCGCTCCGCAGGGCGATCCTCGCGTGCAGCCGTTCTTCGATGCGCTGGATCGTATCAATGCGCTGGCGGAGGCATCGCCGGGATTCGTCTGGCGACTGAAGAGCGAGTCCGGCAATGCGACCGATATCCTGACAACGAGCGATCCCCTGTTCATCGTGAACATGTCCGTGTGGAGCGATGCGGATGCGCTCTTCAAGTTCGTGTACCGCAGCGCACACACACCTGTCATGGCGCAGCGCCGGCAGTTCTTTGTGCCGTTCCAAGGAGCGTACCAGGCACTGTGGTGGGTCCGGGCGGGACATCGTCCGGATGTCGATGAAGGACTTTCGCGTCTGTGGCGGCTGGACCGCTATGGCCCGACGTCGCATGCGTTCACATTCAAGGCGCGGTTCGAGGCTCCGGGAATCGCAGCTGCACCAGTGGACATGCAGCCCGATCCCTGGTGTGTCGGCCGGGCGTGACATTTGCCGCACGCGGGCCGCACTGCCAAAGCCTGCCGGCGTGTCATGAAAGACGACGCCGGCAGGGGGCAGGATCATCCGATCTGTGTGATGGTCACTGAGTAACCGCTGTGCTCAGCACGCTCGGCAGCGAAGGCGCCCAGCGACAGGCTGACGCTGACGATGACCGCCGACAGGATCATGCAGACAGCATTCTGGATATTGCGGCCGGTGACGGAAAACATGGCGATCTCCTCAAGTCTTCTCTGCGTATCCGCGTTATCGCGGGGTTGTAGATAAGACGCAGCACAACGCTCCAGGGTTACACCCAAAAGAACGTTGCCGGTGAATGGCCTTGCCCGGCCGGCGAATGCCGCCAGACGCGGTCGCGGCACAGTGTCAGCGCTGCAAGGCCCTCAGCATTCCGAAGCCATCTCGCTGACGCGACGCGCACGCCTTTCGGCAGCGAACGGCAAGGCCATGGCGCCGATCCCGGCGAGAGCGTTTGTCACCACACTCTTCCGTTCGCACAGCGAGCGCTGGGCGGAAGCCCTGGACCGCAGCCGAAGAGCCTTCGTCGAATTTCCCGTGCCGCCCGATCAACGAAGTTTCAGTACCAGGGCTTCGGCTGCTTTCAGATCGCGCTGCTGCGGCAAGACAGTTTCCCGCAAGACAGGTAGCGCTCGATCGAGCAGCTTGCGTGCTTCGGGATATTCGCCACGCTCGATCAGGATGTCGGCCAGTTCGCTGCTGGCGACGGCGATCTCGAATGGATTACCGGAAGACTGCAGGCTCTGCAGTGCCTCGCGCTGGCGGGCCTCGGCAGTCAGCAGATCGCCGCGCAACAGCGCGAATGCCGAGTCGTAATGCAGCAGCTCTGCCGCCTGCCGGGATGCAGGCGTCATGCCTCGCTCGATGGCCCGCTCGCGCGCCTCCGCGACCAGTCGTTGACCACGCGCTGCATCGCCGTCCTGCAATGCCGCCTCCGCTTCATCGACCAACAGCCGCGCATAGTCTTCGGAATGGACTCCCAATGTCTTGCGAACCAGCTCGAGCGTCGCATCGAGCCGCTGGCGCGCCTGCGCGGTACGCCCGTTCGCGAGCAGGACGCGAGCGTAGCCCTCTTCATAGTGGAGCCGGAACGTATCGGCAGCCGCTACCCTTGCCTGATCCAGAGCCGCAATCGACTGCTCCATGAGTTGCAGACTTTGCGCGTAGTCGCCGATCTGAGCATACGTCGTCGCCAGATTCACGCGCACCGCCGCCAGATTGCGCGGACCGGAACCGTCGGTCAGCAGAAGTTCGTTGGTGTGCATCAGCGCCGCCAGCGATTCGCGAAAGCGGCCCTGAGCCCCGAGCGCCTTCGCCAGAGCGTTGTACAGCACAGACAGGCGCGTAGCAGCAAAACCGCCGGACTTCTCTGTCATGGCGATCACCGCGCGGGCCTGCGCCTCGGCTTCCGCGGGGCGATCCAGCAAGAGCAATCCCTCGATCCGGTTGCGCAACAACGTGGCAATCAGCGGTGACTGCGGTGGCACGGCGTGACTTACGGCGAAGGCCAGACCCTCTTCACTCACTTGCAACAGACGGTTGCGGTCATTGGTGAAATTCGCGACGCTTCCCAGGTCGGAATACAGGCGCAATACGACGTCGACGGGCGGATTCGCCATGCGGTTCGCGATGGCCAGCGCACGCTCCGCGCGCTGCCGGCAGATCTCCCAGCCGTACTTCTGAACGTGACCCACCGTCTGATGTGCGAGTGCGCGAAGCTGCTGTTCAGGATCATCCGGCGCGAACTTCTGACGCAGCGCGGCGCTGCGCTCCGATGCCGCGAGACTATCGGCATTGCGCTCGAGATTCGCGAGCGCGTCCGAGTACACGACCAGATCATCGGCCAATGCGAGCGCGGCGGCGCGATTATCCGGTTCGATTCCGCGCATGCCGGCTTCGAGCAACTCCGTGGCCAGTTGCGGGTCGCCCACCGAAAAATACAGTCTGCCCAGCATGCGCTGCACCGGTTGCCGCACCTGCGCATCGACGCTGCTGCGCTGATCGAGCTGGTGGCGTGCGCTGTCGAGCAGCTGCCGTACGCTGACTTCGCGGTTGAGCGTCTGCTCCGGCGCAGCCGCAGTCAGCGTGTCGGCGAGGAACTGCAACGATTCGCGCGTTCTGGCACTCTCGCGTTGCGCTTCACGTGCCTGCCACAACGACACGGCGGTGCCGACGACCAGCGCAGTCGCGACAGCGGCGAGGGATGCCGCCAGCACACGGTTACGGCGTAGCCAGAGAGCAGTGCGCTCGCGGGGACCGGCGCGCTTTGCAACCACCGGCCTGTCTTGCAGCCAGTACTGCAGGTCGGTGGCCAGTGCATCGACGCTCGCGTAACGCGCACTCTGAGCACGCCGCAGACAGGTCGCCACGATTTCCGCAAGACCGCCGCGCAATGCCTTCGCAAGTGCGGCCGGGTCGTCAGTCCCGCGCGCCGCCGCCTGCCCTGGTGTCGCATCCGCGGCCGCAGCCATCAATGACTGCGGCTGATCGTCGAGCTGTTGAATCTGTTTCGCGAGCGGCGTGTCTCGCGTGATGCGAAACGGGTGAGCGCCCGACAACAGCAGATGCAGGACGATACCGAGCTGCCAGATATCAGTGGCTGTAGTGATCGCTTCATTGTTCAGCTGCTCCGGCGAGGCATAGCCGAAAGTGACGGCACGATCGTCGAGCGCCGTGGCGTCGTGCTCCTGTAATTGTTTGGCGATGCCGAAATCGAGCAACTTGATGCGGCCCGTCGCATCGACCAGCAGATTCGAAGGCTTGAGATCGCGGTGTACGAGCAGGTTGCGATGTGCATGGCTTACGGCGTCGAGCACCTGCACGAACAGCTCGACGCGCGCGCGCACGCCGAGCCTGCGCTCGTCGCACCAGGCGTCGATGGGCACGCCGTCCACATACTCCATCACGAACCATGGGTCGCCCGCTGGCGTGAGACCGCCGTCCAGCAACGTGGCGATGTTCGGGTGGCGCAGTTGCGCGAGTATCTGGCGCTCGCGCAGGAAACGTTCATAGCTCAGCGGCGACTGCGCAGCAGCATGAATCAGCTTGAGCGCTGCACGCTGCGTGTACGCCCCATCGGCACGCTGGACCTCGTAGACGATGCCCATCCCGCCGCGGCCTGCGACCGCAACGATCTTCCACACACCGATCGTGCTGCCCAGCAATGCATCGCCACCCGTCGCAACCTGCAGAGCGTCGCTCCAGCGCACCGCAGCGTTGCCTTCGAACAGGTCGCCGCTGCGGGCATCGGCAGCCAGCATCGCCTCGATCCGCGCACGCAACGCGGCATCGCCGGCACACAGCTCATCGAGCCTGGAATGGCGCGATGCCTCCGGCAGATCGGCAACTTCGTCGAAAATCTCCAGCGCGCGGCCGATGCCGGCAGCGCTCCTCACGCCTCGAGCTCCGCCATCAGCAGCGCACGTGCCTTGCGCCAGTCGCGCCGCACCGTGTAGTCGGGCAGCTCCATGATGCTGGCGATTTCGGCGATCTCGTAACCACCGAAGCAGCGCAGCTCCACCACGCGCGCCAGCCGCGGATCGATCTTCTGCAGCGCCTCGATCGTATCGTCGACGGTCAGCACTTCGACTGCATCGTGCCCGGACGTGGCATGCACATCGCCCTGCAAGGTCAGCGTGGGACTGCCGCAGTTGCGCTTCAGGGCATTCACGTAACGGGCGTGATCGACCAGCACCTGGCGCATCGCGCGCGCCGTCAGGGCCAGCAGGTGATTGCGATCTTCGGGCGAAGGTCGCTCGCCGCCGACCAGCTTCAGATAGGCCTCGTGCACGAGCACCGTGGTTTCGAAGGTGCCGCGTTCGCGTCGCAACTGACGCCGTGCGATCTGCTTCAGCTCCTCATAGACCGCGGCGTACGCCCTGTCCAGAGCCCCTTCGTCGCCGGCGCGGGCGAGCGCCAGAAGCTGAGTGATCTGTGTGGGCCCGGCAGGGAAGGTCATCGCACGAGTTTGGCATAGCCACGCACAAATATTTTTGCGACCCGTGTACGAAACGGCTCGCGGTTTCGCATCTGGTCTCTGAAAGCCGGGACTATTCCCATGAGCGGCGGAGAAACTGCGATGAAGTTCGTGATCCGTTTCACAGTACTGCTGGCGTCGCTGGCACTTAGCGCCTGCGGAGGCGGATCGGACGATCCCGCGCCCTCGGGCGGCGGCGGCAACACCACGCCACCACCCCCGCCTCCTCCGCCGGCGGTGACCGCACCGACCATCACCACACAACCTGTCGACGCGGCAGCGGACGAAGGCGCTACCGCGACATTCACTGTAGTGGCTTCGGGCGATGGCCTGACATACCAGTGGAGCAGGAACGGCACCGCCATCGACGGCGCCACCAACGCAAGCTACACGACCGCGTCGCTGAGCATGGACGACGACCAGGCGAACTACTCGGTTACCGTGACGAATGCCGGCGGCAGCGTTACCAGCAACAATGCGAAACTCACCGTCACAGCGACGACACCCCCGCCGCCTCCTTCCGGCGACGACTCATTGCAGCCTCTTGCGGGACCCGCCGAGCCATTCGTGCACACGGCAGCCCCGCTGGCTGCGGCGCCGACGATCGGCGCAGTCTCCGGCGACCATCGCTATCTGCTTTCGTGGGATCCCACCTCGCAGGGCATCTACGATTTCGGTTTCTTTCACAGCAACGGCGCGGAATCCCGCCTGCAGGTGCCGGTCGGCGCATTCCTCGATGAAGTCATGGTGACGACCGCGGAAGTCACCGACATCGGTCCTTCGGTGACTCAGGTCGTGGCGGCGCTCGACATCGAGCCCGGCGACCTGATCGCCGAGAAACCGATCACTGCGACCTTCACCATTCCTGACGACATGATGGCGAGCATCGATCCGACCCAGCTCATCGGCTTTGCCGCCGACAGCGATGGCTCGAACCTGCACATGGTGCCTGTGATTGTCGGCAATCTCGGCGCGACGGTCAGTCATCCCGCAGTTCGCCTCGACCATCTCGGCATTGCCGGCATCGCCGTGGCGACGCCGGAGCAACAAGCGGCATTGGCGGCCGCGTGGCCGTCCGATCCCGGCGATCAGCTGGCCGCGGCGCTGGCACCGTCACTGACCGCGCAGTGGCGCATCGCCGTCGGCGCCAGTGCACCCACCGCGCGTGTCGTGACACCGGTCCTGCGCAAGACCGTTGCTGGAGCATCGGATGAGGACTTCTCGGTCGGCGTACTGCGGGGCTTCTACAACGATGCGGTGGTGCCGGCGTTCGCAGCAGCCGACGCCGATCCGACTGCGATTCCGGCGGCGATCGCAACGGGCCTCCAGTTTCTGCGCTTCGCGGCTCTCTCGGGCCAGTCCGAGGATGGCGGCGCGTTCGCTGTCGTGGCCCAGCAGGTCCAGTCGCGCATCCACGCGTTGCTCAATACCTATGCCGATTACATTGCCGATCGGTGTCGCACTCTCGGCGGTCCGCCGCAGCTCCAGCAGATGCTCGGCGTCATGCGTCAGCTCCAGTTGCTCGGCAACGACGACAAAGTCCGTGAGCTCGACGAAATCCTGCCGCAGTGCTCGACCTTCAAGATCGCGTTCCGCCTGGACTACACGCGCAATGCGCACTGGTCTTCGCCCTACGTCGCCGGCGATATGAGCGGTACGGACACGTTCCAGGAAACCGGCCATGCGGTTGTCGAAGGCGAAAGCACGTTCGGGTTCAACACGCCGCCGACGGACGCAGACCTGAGGCTGACGACGCTGGACTGGACAACCACGCGCACCCGGGATGCCGGCGGCGTTTCCACCGAAACCTGGGTGAATGAGAACGTCACCGTTCCCTGGCGCGTGGCCGGTCTGTCGATTCCAGTCATCCGCACTCGCAGCGGCACCGCTTCCAGCGCCATCACCATGTATCTGTCGGCGTTCGTGGATAGCGGTCCGAATTCGGACCTGGTGTGGCATCCGTTCACGGCAACCGTCATGGGTCACGCCATCCTGGCAGATGGATCGGAAGGCACGCCCATCGTCTCCCCGAATACGCGCGTCGAGCTGCCAATCTTCGTCCCAGCCCTGCCGTCCGATGGACAGCACAACTACGGACCCATGCTGCTGCCGCAGAGCGGCAATGCCAGTTCGCAGTCCACACGAAGCACGCCCTACCACGGCGGCTCCATTGAAGAAAACGAGAGCGTGACCCTGACGATCAGCCGGCCCGAATAGAAAACCTGATGAAGAGGAAGCGGCATCCGGGGCCGGCAGACGCCGGCTCCGGACCCGCAGAAGCACAGGGAGCGTGCCTTAAGTCCTCACCAGTTCGTCGTAACTGGGCAGGTTGCTGACGTCGCGCAACGCATCCTCATACTCGGCGCGCAGCGAGTCGAGCACGATGTCGTACTGATGCAGCAGATCCTGCAGGTCCATTCGGTTCCTGCGTTCCTCATCGCTCAGCTCATCCATCCGCTCCTCGGTCGCATGCAGCTCCGCCGTCAGCTCGCGGATTTTTGCGGCAAGAAGCGGAATCACCACCGCCATGTCACGTTCACTGATTGATCGCACGAAGGTTGCCCCCGGTTCGTATCGCATGCCGTCGGTGACAGTACCTGCGGTGCCATGGTTGGGGTAGCACGATGTCGTCGCCCACGAAATACGACGAACCATCGCACCCAGCCCAGCAGATCCCGCCTTTGTGCCACATCCAGATACTTCGTCGAACAGTCATGTCCACTGAGCGCTGGCGGGCGCAATGGGATCATGGACATACGGCCGAGCGCGGCAGATTATGGGACACGTTGACCAGTTAACTAACGCAAATCCCATCCCACCAATTAACTGTTGGGCTTTAAGAGGGAGATAACAGATGGGGGCTCGTGCCTTGTCGGCCGCGGAGAAGAGACAGATCGCGCGACGAGTTGGCGGCGATCTCATCAGGCACTATGGAAAGAAGCGCTGCTACACGGTTCCAGAGGTAAAGAAGGCAGCGCAGCGGCAAGAACTGGCGTTTGACTGGTATTGCTGGGCATATGCGCTCTATACCGATCGCGCGGCGTTTGATGAGTACCATCGGGAAATTGGAGAAATCTGCGAATACCGCGCAATGCATCAGAGCATGATGGGTGCGGTTGGTGGTGATGCTGCGCTAACGCTCGAGGTTCTCGATCCGTCGCCTTCAATGCATGGCATCGAAACAGCCGACGACTCGTGGTCGATGTTTGATTTCTTCGATTGGTCAGACGGGGATGTTGATCCATGACCCGGCCCAACAAATTGCTTCACACGACGTGCGAAGACGCACGCGCGTGAGCAATGGCGTTAGAAACTCAAGGCATGAAGTCCATCCGCGCTGCAACGTGGAACTCATTCTACAAGTATGGGTCGCTGGCCAAGAAAGAGCGGCTGCGAGCGATGATACGTGACAGTCATTTCTACTTCCCGTGCCCAAGCCAGCTAAATGATCCGTGCGATTGTCGAAACCAAATCCACAATTATTCTGCTAAGGAGATCGAAGAGTTTCTGATAGAAGCAAATCGTGTTTACTACGGTCACTCAAGAGGCGACGCTTACATACGCGATGGAACTGAGAAATTCGGAGCAGCGGTCTTGCTTGGAGAGATGGCAACGCAGTTCAACAAGATCATGGACTCGAGATACGGTGTCTTTAGTCTGACGAAGCGCCCCAACAATATGGCGATGTGGGCGAAATATGCTGACGATCACAAAGGTTACTGTCTCGAATTTGCTGACCTTTCGACGTTCGCCAACGTCTTTGAAGTAACTTACGCAGCTAAAGTGCCACTTGCGCTTACGCTCAACATCGAGCCAGGGCAGGCCGACTTTCTATTTACTAAGTCCGCGGATTGGTCGAATGAGGAAGAGGCAAGAATCTTGAGCTTGTCGTCTGGAATTCAGCAATTCCCGCCCAAGGCACTTTCGAGCATCATCTTGGGCGAGCATTGCTGTACCGAAGACGTTGCAGCTGTTAAAGGTTGGATCAGTGAGTGCAAGCCCAGCATCCGTCTTAGAAGGGCTAAGTTTAATGTCGCTAATCAAGAACTGGAGTATCTAACTATTTGATCAAGCCGACGCTGAACCGATCCGTCTTTCCCGGAGGCTCCATACTTTGAGGATGGAGTCATGCGACCCAAAAAGGTGACAGATTCATTTCGGATTATCCATCAAGACCTGAGGCAGAAATGGACGAAGAGTACCAAGTTGTAACCTCTCCGCTTTGTCGCTCCGTTACGGAGAACGGGCATACGATCCGCCTTGATATTTATCGAGGCCCGGATACGGGCTGGACGCTCGAGGCCATTGACTCAGCGAACAACTCCACGGTTTGGGACGATTTGTTTGCTACGGATCAAGCTGCACTGGACGAAGCAATGCGAACAATCCGGGAAGAGGGCATCGGGTCGCTCGTAGGTCCACCGGACGGCGCGCTGAAGTAGTGGCGTCAAGCAGCTGGTGCCGACTCACACCGGCGAGACGCCGGTGTTCGCGCCACAACCGCGGCGTTCGACAGCAGAAACGCAAAAAGGGTGACAGATTTATTTTCTGATTTATTTTCGAATTGTCGGTCGACAAAATGAACCCGGAAAAAAATGGATCCGTCCTGATCCGTCCCTCGTTCGGTATGCGCTGATTTAGGCGGTTATCCGATGAGAAGACCTTAGTCGAAATGCAGCGTTATACTCGGCCGACGAGGTGATCTATGCGCAAGATCGAGGAAATCGAAGAGCAGATTCAAAAGCTTTCCCGCGAGGAGTTTGCCGAACTCCGTGAATGGTTTCTGGAACAGGATTGGAACGCGTGGGACGCGCAGATCGAGACCGATGCGAAGTCCGGGAAGCTGGACGCGTTGGTTTCGGAGGCGAAGGCGGAGTATGAGTCGGGCCGAGCACGGAAGCTTTGAATCACTACGCATCAAGTAAGTTCTGGGCGCTGTACGACGCCCTACCTCGCGAAGTGCGGGAGGTTGCTGATAAGAACTATGAGCTGCTTCGTACGAACCCTCGCCACCCTTCACTGCACTTCAAGCGCATCGGCAACCTCTGGTCGGTTCGCGCCGGCATTCACCATCGTGCGCTCGGCACAGAAGTACCCGACGGCATCATGTGGGTATGGATCGGTACTCATGGGGACTACGACAAAATCATCGGATAACAAACGCTTGGCTCCGACGCGGACGCTTCCTGCGGTTTAGTGGACACCCTGGACTAACTGTTCAGGAGTGTCATCAATGCCAAGACCCGGACCGAGAACGACATACTGCGGATTGCATTGGAGAAAGAGCTTTGCATTCCCCTGCGTCCGAGGTGGAATCTGCCTTGGGCGAAGAGTTTGAGCGTCCTGTCCGCTTTGACCCGCCGAGATTCCCTCGTACGCCGCCGAAGAGGTGCTTGCTGAAGCTCGTCGATGTTTCACAGATCCAGCGGTTGCGTACTGCCATCCGGCAACGCCCGCAGGAATTTCCTGCCTCGCACCCACAACGCTTCGAAATGCACGGTGCCGTTGTCGTCCCGCTGCGGATAGACCTGCACTGCAATGACCTTGCCGTTCATGAGGGGTGTGATGGT
>DASTRD010000276.1:0-21014 GCA_035761425.1 Povalibacter sp. | reverse complement strand
GTTGCCGAGCGAAACCGCGCAGTTCGACCGTCCGGACTGGCTCGGCGATGAGGTGACCGACGATGAGCGGTACTACAATTTCAACCTGGCGCAGACGCCGTATACGCAGTGGAGATGACGGATGGATGCTGAGCAACTGGAGCGCTGGTCTGCTGGTCACCGGGGAGAGACCGATGAGCGTACATATGCGTGCCGGTCCTGACAGCAACGACAAGCCAACCGTCAGCCGCCGCCATCCATCTGGAATCTGGCCAGCTAACCAGCAAACCTGTCTGCCAGCCGCTTCTTCATCTGCGCTCTGGCCCGCAGACCAGCAAGCCACTTTGCCAGCCGACTCTTCTGCGTTCTGGCCAGCCGACCAGCGGACCAGTTTGCCAGCCGACTCTTCTGCGTTCTGGCCAGCCGACCAGCAAACCAGTTTGCCAGCCTACCTCCCATGACCCTTGGCCCCCTCATGATCGACGTTGCCGGAACCGAGCTGTCGGCGGAGGATCGCGACCTGCTGGCGCATCCGCTGGTGGGTGGCTGCATCCTGTTCACACGGAATTTTGCCGACATCGAACAGCTGGAGCGGCTCGTTGCGGACATTCGCGCAGTTCGTTCGCCATCGCTATTGATAGCAGTCGATCACGAAGGTGGCCGGGTGCAGCGATTCCGCAAGGAATTCACGGTGCTGCCGCCAATGCGGACCATCGGTCGCGAGTACGACATTGATGCCGCGGCAGGCCGGACGCTGGCCAGACAGGCCGGTTGGCTGCTGGCGGCGGAACTGCTGGCTGTCGGCGTCGACATCAGCTTCGCGCCGGTTGTCGACCTCGACTACGGCGTCAGTTCGGTCATCGGCGATCGTGCCTTTCATCGCGACCCGGCGATAGTTGCCGAGTTGGCGGTGGCCTTTGCCGGCGGCATGCGGGAGGCGGGAATGGTCGCCACGGCCAAGCATTTCCCCGGGCATGGGGCGGTGGTACCGGACTCTCACGTGGCCATGCCGGTAGATCGGCGCCCGCTGGCCGATATGGACGAGGACATTTACCCGTACCGCCGGCTGATCGACAACGGATTGGCCTCGGTGATGGCAGCGCATGTGGTATTTGCTGAGGTCGACCCGCTTCCTGCCGGGTTTTCCCGCAGATGGTTGCAGCAAGAGCTGCGCGGCAGACTTGGATTCGACGGTGCGATCTTCTCCGATGACCTTTCAATGGTGGGCGCCGGCGTGGTCGGGGAGATGCCCGAGCGTGTTCGCGCTGCCCTCGGAGCCGGCTGCGACATCGTTCCGATCTGCAACAATCGTCAAGGTGTGCTCCAGGTCATCGATTCTTTGCCAGGAACTGGTGATCCTCTGAGTCATATCCGATTGGCGCGTCTGCGTGGCAGGCTGGGCAGCAACCGGGTCGCGTTGCGCGGCACGGCTGAATGGCAGACCTGTGAGCAGGCAATCAGGAGCAGCATGGAACGACCGGACCTGCGGCTCGACGCCTGAACGGTAACGCAACGGAGCGGTCTGGGCTGGCGACGATGAGTACGGTAGATCCCAATTTGCTGCAAGCGCTGGTGGAGGGTGCCCCCGAAGGCGTGGCCATCTGTGAGGCCGCGTCCGGTCACTGGCACGTCATCTATGCGAATGCCGCGCTACAGCAACTGACCGGCTACAACGCCGATGCCATCCTCGGACGCAGCCTGAGCTTTCTGCAGGCGGCCGATCGCGAACAGGAAGGCATCAACAGGATTCGCGAAGCCCTTCGCGAAGGACGCCCGTGCCGCACGACCGTCCGCAACTATCGCAGCGATGGCACGCAGTTTCTGAACGACATCATGCTTGCGCCTCTGCGCAATCCGGAAGGACAGATCACCCACTACGCCAGTTTCCATCGCGAGGCGGGCGCAGCGCGCATGGAGAATCGCGGCGAGGCCCGCGATCCCTCGATGAGCACACAGACGATGCTCGCCTATCTGCGCGACGACAAACTCACCGGGCTGTTGCGGCGCCCGTATTTCGAAGAACTCATCAGGCGCGATTGGGGCCTGGCGCAACGTGAATCGCGGCGCCTGAGCTTTCTGGTCTTCGACCTCGATGATTATTCGCAGTATCGCGATGTCTTCGGCCGGCAGGGAGCCGATCAATCGTTTCGCCGCATCGCACGTGTGATCGGCGGTTGCTTCCGCCGGGCGAGCGATCTGTGCGGTCGTTTCGAGGAAGACCAGATCGCAGCACTGACCACCGGACTCGATCTGTCGCAGGCTGCGAGGCTCGCGGAGGCGGTACTTGCCCGCGTGCGCGACCTGTCCATTCACCATCCCCGTTCCAGCGTGTCGCGCTACGTCACCGTCAGCGCCGGCGTTGTGTCACTCGTTCCTCCGCATGATGCAGCGCCTGGCCGGCTGTATGAGGCAGCGCTGCGCGCGCTCAAGGATGCGAAAGAACTGGGGAAGAATCGCGTGATGAGCCGCGAAGCAGAGTAGGCCACGAGCCCTGTTCGAGTGCCGGACGGCACTCGTGCAATTGTCGACCGTCGATCAACCGCCGCTCGGGGTGACGACTGCGATCACTCCGAACTTCGGATGATCGATGTAGTGGCGCTCGTTGCTGCGCATGCGGCGCGTCTGGCGCAGCACGTAGCGATCGTTCGAGCCAGTCGCTTCCAGCGTCAGATCCACGGTCAGATGCAGATAGCGCCCGCGAGACAGCGAGACCCGGCCGCTCAGTCCTGATCCCGCAGCAGCCTGCGAATCGATCGACAGGTAATGGTGCTCGCCCCAGGGAAAGCCCGGTTGCGTCCAGCCGAAATGGGCGAGCGGCTGATACCCACGGCTGCGGCGCAATGAGTCCGCGATGGCCGTGAGCTTGAACTTGCTCGCCGGCAGCTCCGGGAATGTTTCTGTGGCTTCAAGAGGTGTGGCGGCGACCGGAACTTCGGTTTCGTCCTCGGGTGTGTCGCGGGGCGTGATGGCCGTTTCCTGCGCCCAGTCTTCCGGAGTCGCGTTTGAAGACAGATTCCGGAACACGATCAGCTCGACATCGTAGGAGCCCGGCGAGGATTGCTGCGCGTCCGCAGCGCCGAGCGTCAGTACGAATGCGGCGACCCCGAAAAGCCTGATTGCAAACTGCTTCATGGTGCGAGTGTAGCAGAGGGCTTGTGCGTTCCAGCACGGTCTGACGGTTCGCGCAAGGTCTGTGATTGCCCCCCGCCATGTCTCATTTCTTCGGTCGCGAACGCGATGGCTCCGGTGGCGGCGCCTTGCCCAGCGCTTCGATCAGTGTCTGGGCTGCTTCGAAGCGCTTTTCGTCCTGTTCTAGCTTCAGCGTCATTCGCAACTTCACGCCGCCATCGAGTCGATGCGTGCGCGCGTTCTGCTGCACATAACGGATCAGCGTGCCGGGATCGACGCGCGTATCCGGCTCGAACGTCACCGATCCGCCACCCGGGCCGATATCGATCTTGCGAAGTCCGAGCGCTTTCGCGGCCAGCTTCAGCTCTGCGATCCGAAACAGATTCTTCGCCTGCACGGGTAACAGGCCGAAACGGTCGATCATTTCGACCTGCAGCTCGCGCAGTTCCTCCTGTGTCGGCGCCGCAGCGATGCGCTTGTAGAGCACCAGACGCAGATGCACATCGGGCAGGTAGTCATCGGGCAGCAGCGCCGGCAGATGCAGATCGACCTCCGGCCCGGCGTGCAGATCGCCATCGAGATCGGGAATCTTGCCGGCCTTGAGCGCCTTCACCGCACGCTCGAGCATTTCCATATACAGCGCATACCCGATTTCCTGGATCTGGCCTGTCTGTTCTTCGCCGAGCAATTCGCCGGCGCCACGGATTTCCAGATCGTGCGTGGCCAGCGTGAAACCCGCACCCAGATCTTCAAGCGACTCGATGGCTTCCAGTCGTTTCACCGCATCCGTAGTCAGCAGATTGCGCGGCGGTGTGAGCAGGTAGGCATACGCCTGGTGATGAGAACGCCCGACCCGCCCGCGCAACTGGTGAAGCTGTGCCAGACCGAGCTTGTCGGCGCGATCGATGATGATGGTGTTGGCCGAGGGCACGTCGATGCCGCTCTCGACGATGGTGGTGCAGACAAAGAGATTGGCGCGCTGGTGATAGAAGTCCAGCATCACCTGTTCGAGCTCGCGCTCGCGCATCTGACCGTGGCCGACGACGATGCGCGCTTCCGGAACCAGCTCCCCGAGGGTCTTCGCCGTTTTTTCGATGGTCTCCACCGCGTTGTGCACGAAGTAGATCTGGCCGCCGCGGCGGATCTCGCGCAGGCAGGCCTCGCGGATCGTGGCCGCGTCCCACTGCGAGACGAATGTCTTGATCGACAACCGCGACACCGGCGGCGTGGTGATCAGTGACAGCTCACGCAAGCCGCCCATCGCCATATTGAGTGTCCGCGGAATCGGTGTCGCGGTCAGTGTCAGCACGTCGACCTCGGCACGCAGTTGCTTCAGGCGTTCCTTGTCCTTGACGCCGAAACGGTGTTCCTCGTCGATGATGAGCAGACCGAGACGAGCGAACTTGATGCCGGTCTGCAGCAGGCGGTGCGTACCCACCACGATGTCGACCTTGCCCTGTTCCAATCCCTGCAGGATCTGCTCGACTTCCTTGCTGCTGCGAAAGCGCGACAGCGCTTCGATTTTCACCGGCCAGTCGGCGAAGCGGTCGGCGAAGGTCTGATAGTGTTGCTGGGCGAGCAGTGTGGTGGGTACGAGCACGACAACCTGCTTGCCGGCTTGCACGGCGACAAAGGCCGCTCGCAATGCGACTTCGGTCTTGCCGAAGCCGACGTCGCCGCAGACGACGCGATCCATCGGCTTGCCGCTGCCCAGATCGGCGATGACTGCCTCGATGGCCTGAGCCTGGTCCGGGGTTTCCTCGAACTTGAAAGCATCTTCGAATGCGCGCAATTCGTCCTCGTTCGCCGCGAGCTGCTCGCCCTGGCGCGCTGCACGCCGGGAGTACAGATCAAGCAACTCCGCCGCCGTGTCGCGGATGCGTTGTGCGGCCTTCCGTTTCGCCTTCGACCAGGTATCGGTGCCGAGCTTGTGCAACGGCGCCTGCTCGGCGGGCGACCCCGTGTAGCGGCTGATCAGGTCGAGCGCCTGCACGGGTACATAGAGCTTGTCGCCGTCGGCATATTCCAGCACCAGAAATTCACTGCGCATTCCGGCAACGTCGAGGCTCTGCAAGCCGAGGAACCGCCCTACACCGTAATGCTCGTGCACGACCGGCGCACCGGTGTGCAGATCGGTGAGATCGCGGATGATCTTTTCCGGGTCGCGCTCCGGACGACGGCGGCGGCGCTCCTGGCGCGCCCGCTCACCGAACAACTGTTCTTCGGCGATCAATGCAAGCGAAGGCTGCGCGAGCATCAGACCTGTCGAGAGCGGCGACACCGTGATCGCCAGTTTGTCGTCGCTGTCGCGGAATGCGGCCCAGGTGTCGACCAGCGCGGGCGCCACATGTCGCTTGCGCAGAATATCGAGCAGCATCTCGCGGCGACCCGCAGACTCGGCGGCTATCAGCACGCGCCCCGGAAAGTCCGTCAGAAACGCCGAGAGTGCGCGCGCCGGATCATCGCTGCGTGGGTCGACGCGCAGGTGCGGTGGGGTTCTGGTTGAGAAGTTCTGGAACGCCGCTGTCTGCGTAAGCGGATCGAGTTCCACATGCGACAGTTCGATACGACGGAACGTGTCGAGGCGCTGCGTCAGTTCCTGCGGCGGCATGAAGACTTCTTCTGGCGTCAGAATCGGTCGCGACGCGTCGTGGCTGCGCTGTTCGTAACGCTGACGGATTTCATCGAATGCCTGTGCGGCTGCGGTATCGATGCCGAGGTCGGCGGCAATCAAGGCGTTGTCAGGCAGATAGTCGAGCAGAGTGGCACTCGCGTCGAAGAAGAGCGGCAGGTAGTACTCGATACCGGCAGGCGGTGCGCCTTCGGCGATATCCCGGTAGATCGGCATGCGCGTGAGATCGCCGGGGAAGCGGTTGCGGAAACGGCGCTTGAACGCCTGGATACCATCGGCGGTCAGGGGAAATTCCCGGGCCGGGAGCAGCCGCAGTGCGGGGACTTTGTCGCCGGAGCGTTGCGTCTCGGGATCGAAGACGCGAATGCTTTCCACCTCGTTGTCGAACAGATCGATGCGAAACGGTGTCGCGCTGCCCATGGGAAACAGATCGATGAGCGAGCCCCGCACGGCGAACTCTCCCGGTGCCATGACCTGAGAACTTGCCACATAGCCGGCGCCTGCCAGTCGCGTGCGAAAGCGTTCGATGTCGAGCACCTCTCCGGCCGCAAGGTCGAAGGCATGGGCATCGATATAACTCTGCGGTGCGAGGCGCTGCAGCAGCGTCTCCAGATCGACGATTACGATGCCGCGCGTGAGCCGCGGCAGCGCGGCCAGCATACGCAGTCGCTGCGAGACGATATCCGGGTGTGGTGAAAACAGGTCGTAGGGCAGTGTTTCCCAATCGGGAAAACTCTCGATGTACAGGCCGGGCTCGCAGAAGAAGCGCAGTTCGTCTTCATAACGGCTGGCCTGGCGAGCGTCCGTGGCCACGACGAGCAGCGGTGCCGACGCACGTCGCGCGGCTTCAGCGAGCCACAGCGAAGTCGCCGAGCCATAGAGCTGACCCCAGCGCACCTGCATGCGGGTCTTGCTGGGGAGAAGAGGTTCGTTGAGTTGGGCCATGCGTTCGGGAATCGACAAAGCAAATGACTGCACTCGGGTTGACGCGCTCTGGCGTCCCCGAAGTCTCAGGAAAGGTTAGCAGCTCGAGGCAGGCCGCTCCACAAACCTCGCGTTTGCGGAATGCGGCCGATGAGGAAGGCGGACTGTGCGGTCGACGTTCATCTGCGTCGACCGAAGTCGAACTGGTGCGCTAGCTGCGAGCGAGCTTGCTGTGCTGTCTGCTGTAGGCGAAATAGATCACGAAGCCGACAATGATCCACACGCTCATCCACAGCCAGTTATCCATGAATGCACGCAGGAACAGATAGAGACACGCAGCCGCGCCCAGAGGGCAGATGACCCACACCAGCGGTACGCGAAACGGGCGTGGCAGTTCGGGACGCGTATAGCGCAGCACCAGCACGCCAACGCATACGGTAGCGAATGCGAGCAAAGTGCCCATCGAGACCAGATCGCCAAGGACATCCAGTGGCAGCAGCCCTGCCAGCACTGCGGCGAGCGCACCGACGAACACGGTGCCGAGATAGGGAGTCTGGAACTTCGGGTGAACCTTGCCGAAGAACCTGCCGATCAGCCCATCGCGTGACATGGCGTAAAACACACGGGTCTGGCCGATCATCATGACCAGGATGACGGAGCTGAGGCCCGCGATTGCACCGATTTCGACGAACAGCTTGAGCCAGGTCAGGTCCGGGTACGCTTCCAGCGCGGTGGCCACCGGCTTGGCGGTGCCGAGCAGCGGGTACGGCATGATGCCCGTCAGCACGCCCGAGACGATGATGTAGAGAAGCGTGCACAGTGCAAGCGATCCGAGAATGCCGATCGGCATGTCTCGTTGTGGATTTTTCGCTTCCGACGCAGCCGTCGATACCGCATCGAAGCCGATGTAGGCGAAGAACACCACGGTCGCGCCACGGATCACACCATCGAAGCCGAACTTGCCGGGACCTTCCGCCGGCGGAATGAACGGATGCCAGTTGTCGGGGTTCACGTGGCGCACGGCGAAGATCACGAACAGGAAGATCACGGTGAGCTTGATGGCCACGATCACCGAATTCACTGCAGCCGATTGCGAGATGCCGCGATAACACAGTGCGGCAATGGCAACGACGATGAGGATGGCGGGCAGGTTCATCACGCCGCCGGTGGAAACCAGCATGTGTTGCGTATAGCGCAGCGGCGCATTCGCCAGCACATCGGGTAACGCCAGCGACACTCCGGAAATGCTGCTCAGCGATTGCAACAGGCCGTTGAAGTACCCGCCCCAGCCGACAGCGACGGTGGCGACAGCGACGAGGTATTCGAGCACCAGCATCCAGCCGATGAACCAGGCGACCAGTTCGCCGAGCGTGGCGTACGCATACGAGTAGGCGCTGCCTGACACCGGCAACATGGAGGAGAACTCGGCGTAGCACAGCCCTGCGAGCGCGCAGGCGAAGCCGGCGATGACGAAGCTGAGCGTGATGGCAGGTCCCGCGTGATTTGCGGCCGCCTGTCCGGTCATCACGAAAATACCCGCGCCGATCACCGCACCGATGCCGAGCAGCACCAGCTGTCGGGAGGTGAGGGCGCGTTTCAGCGTTCGGGCTTCAGGATTCGAACTGTCGGCGGGTTCGCCGGCGTCAACGTGCGGATCGTTGGTCGGCGTTTTCGTTCTGAACAGGTCCACGCGAATCCTCCCCGAAAGGTCGTTGGCGCTTGCCGGCAATGCCTGTCGGCAGCGCTGACGTTGCGCAGGACTCTAGCGGAGCAGTTGCGCAAAAGCGAGGCAGTACAGTGGCGTCTATGCGCGCAGCGATTCGGGGATGTGCGGCGCCAGCAGTTCCAGCAGCGGCGTATACACTTTGGGTGTGCCGGCCACGATATGCGGCTGCATTCGGAATTCTGCACCCGTGAGAGTGCCGACCATGCCACCAGCTTCGGTGATCAGAAGCATGCCGGCCGCTGTATCCCACGGCGCGAGACCGATTTCCCAGAAGGCATCGAGCCGACCGGCTGCCACGTACGCCAGATCCAGCGCAGCCGCACCGGGACGCCGGATTCCCGCCGTCTGCTGCATCACCGCTTTCATCATGGCCATGTAGTTGTCGAGCCAGTGCAGATTGCTGCGATAGGGAAAGCCTGTACCGATCAGCGCGCCTTCCAGGCCGATGTGAGTACTGGCGCGGATCCTGCGGCCGTCGAGCTGCGCGCCTTCGCCACGCGATGCGGTGAACAGTTCCTGGCGCAGCGGATCGTAGACGACCGCGTGTTCGATGCGACCGCGACGCTGCACGGCGATCGAAACGGCGAACTGCGGAAATCCGTGCAGGAAGTTGGTGGTGCCGTCCAGCGGATCGATGATCCAAACGAACTCATCGTTGTTGCCGCGTCCTTCGCTCTGACCGCTCTCCTCAGCCAGCACGGCATGATCGGGATAGTGTTTGCGGATGGTCTCGATGATGTCCCGTTCGGAAGCCAGGTCGATCTCGGATACGAAGTCGTTCTGACCCTTGCGCTGTACGTCGAGTCGATGCAGGCGATTCATGCCCCGAACGATGATTTCACCGGCCCGACGGGCGGCACGAATGGCGATATTGAGCAGCGGCTGCATGAAGACCTCGACGAACGGGAGTTGGCTAAAGAGCGGAGGCGCGCGAAGGCGACTCAGGGGCGCGTAGAATACCAGCGACGGGACTGGTGAGGTTGACGAAAGCGGCGCGGGCCAGCATTTCGGTATTCGACTCTTGTCACATCTACGTCACTCTCGTCACTTTCGTCACAATCCCCCATGCCCATCCGCATCGTCCTGGTTGAACCGCAGCATCCCGGCAACATCGGCGCAGTCGCCCGCGCCATGAAGAACATGGGCTTGTCCGAGCTGCATCTGGTGCGACCGGCTGCCTTTCCGCATCCGGACGCAATTGCACGCGCATCGGGCGCGGATGACGTGCTGGATGCGGCACGTATACATCAGGGATTCGATGAGGCGATTGCTGAGTGCTGCATGGTTGCCGGCACCAGCGCGCGGCAGCGACATCTGCCCTGGGCATTGGTGGAACCGCGAGAAGCCAGCGGACGCATCGTGCAGGCCTCGCGCACTGGCAATGTCGCGGTAGTCTTCGGCGCCGAGCGTACCGGGCTGACCAATGCTGAACTGCAGCGCTGCAATCTGCTGCTGACTATTCCGACCGCGTCCGATTACAGCTCGCTCAATCTGGCGATGGCGGTGCAGGTGGTGGCCTACGAGTTATGGCTGGCCGGTCGTCCCGGCGCGCCTGAACAGCCCCCGCTCGATGTGCCGCTGGCAACGGCCGGGGAGATGCAGCGTCTTTATGTTCACCTCGAACAGGTCATGAATGAAGTGGACTTCAGGGACCGCACTGGCGGCGGACATCTGATGACGCGCATCCGGCGTCTGTTCAACCGCGCCCAGCTCGATCAGAACGAAATGAACATCCTGCGCGGCATCCTCACAGCGGTGCAGGCACGACGCCGACCCGCGGGCGAGCGCGAACAACGTCACGGCGATCATTGAACATGACGCAGCAGATCTATCTCGACTACGCAGCGACGACGCCCGTGGATCCGCGCGTCGCCGAATGCATGATCGAATGTCTCAAGCCGTCCGGGGCTCACGGCAATCCGTCTTCTGCCGGCCACGAATACGGTCGGCGTGCACGTCAGCTCGTTGAGAAGGCGCGCGCTCAGGTGGCTGCGGCAATCCGGGCGCCGACGAATTCGATCGTGTGGACTTCCGGAGCAACGGAATCGGACAACCTCGCCATCTTCGGCGTCATGCGGTTTCACGCCGATCGCGGCCGCCACGTCGTATCGTCGCGAGTGGAACACAAGGCAGTCATCGACCCGCTCAAACAGCTCGAGCGCGAGGGATTCGAGGTCACCTGGCTCAAGCCCGATCGCCATGGCGTCGTGCATCCCGATCAGGTAGCGCAGGCTTTGCGCAGCGACACGCAGCTGGTTTCGCTCATGCACGTGAATAATGAGACGGGCGTGATCTGTGATGTGGCCTCCATCGGTCGTATCTGTCGCGAACGCAACGTGCTGTTCCACGTCGATGCCGCCCAGAGTGTCGGCAAGGTCGCCATCGATGTCGAAGCCATGTGCATCGATCTGATGTCGGTCACCGCGCACAAGGCATACGGGCCCAAGGGTATCGGTGCGTTGTATGTCCGTCGCACGCCGGCGGTGGGCTTGCGTCCCATTGTGTTCGGTGGCGGACAGGAATCCGGTATTCGCTCGGGCACGCTGGCCACTCACCAGATTGCAGGAATGGGCGCAGCCTTCCAACTCGCAGAAGCCGGGCGGGAAGCCGACGTCACGAGACTGCGAGCGATGCGCGACCGTCTGTGGGCCGGGATTGAACCGCTCGGCGGCGTGGAACTGAATGGTCATCCCGAGCAGCGTGTTGCCAATCTGCTGAATGTCACCTTTCATGACGTCGAAGGCGAAAGTCTGCAGTTCGCGTTGCGTGGTCTCGCGGTCTCGGCGGGAGCTGCGTGCTCATCCGCCTCGGAAGAAGCCTCGTATGTATTGCGTGCGCTGGGCCGCAGCGATCAACTCGCCCAGAGTTCATTGCGTCTGAGCATCGGACGCTTCACGACCGATGCCGAGATCGACGCCGCAATCGAAATGATCCGGCATCAGGTGCCGAGACTGCGCGGCATCGCGCGGGCGTGATGAGTTCGATGGCGACTGCACGCTACGCTGCCCTGGTCGAGGAGCATTTTGATCGACCACACAACGCGGGACATTTTGAGCCGGGCTCGGATGTCATCCAGGCGAAGTCGGGCGAAGTGGAACGGGGTGTGGTGTTTCAACTGAGTGCACGCGTTGGCCAAGGCAGGGTCGAAGCCGCCCGATTCGAAGCCTATGGGTGTCCTCATTGCATCGCAGCAGCTTCCTGGCTGACCGATCGGTTGCAGGGCATGAGGGCTGAAGATCTGGAGCGCTGGAACTGGCGCGAGGCGGCGCAGGCGCTGGAGGTGCCGACAGAAAAGCACGGCCGGCTGCTGGCGCTCGAAGACGCTGTGCGCGGGTTGGCGGAAGCCCTGCGCAAAAAGGACTAAGATTTGCCTTGAGTACATGCCGCCTCGGCATGAGTTGCACACTTGACTTGCAGGCGCCCTCCCGCAACCTTAGCTGCCATGTCCATTTCACTGACTGCCGCTGCTGCTGATCGCGTCCGTACTTTCCTGACCCGCCGCGGCCATGGCCTCGGTCTGCGCCTCGGTGTGAAAAAGACCGGCTGTTCAGGCCTTGCCTACATCGTCAACTACGCCGATGACGTGGGCGCCGACGACGTCGTCTTCGAGGATCAGGGCGTCAAGGTCATCGTCGACCGTCACAGCCTGGGGTTCATCGACGGTACCCAAGTCGATTTCGTCAAGCAGGGCCTCAACGAAGCCTTCAAATTCCGCAATCCGAACGTGAAAGGGGAGTGCGGCTGCGGGGAGAGCTTTACCGTCTGACGACGGTCAGCTGGCCCAGAGGCTTCTGCCGGTCAGCCACGCAGGCCGCAGGTCCCGATTTCTTCCAGCCAGCCAGCGAACCAGTCGGCCAACAGCCCAGCCGCGTCCGTCGCCTCTGCCTAACCCCTCGTCTCCATTCGGTTTCTTGCCCGACCCGATACTGGCGGGTAGACTGCGCGGCGCGTAAACCGGCCCCGCTTTCACGACTCACGCAGCACGCTCGCGGGGCTGTCCCTAATTCATTGTTTCATGGACTTTTTCCGGTCCGAGGATGTCGATCCCCATGGCGCTCGAACGCACGCTTTCCATTGTCAAACCCGATGGTGTCCAGAAAAACCTGATCGGTGAGGTCTATCGCCGCTTCGAACAGGCGGGTTTGCAGATCGTTGCCGCCCGCATGCTCCAGTTGAGCCAGGCGCAGGCGGAGGGTTTCTATGCCGTGCACCGCGAGCGTCCATTCTTCAAGGATCTGGTGAAGTACATGAGCTCCGGTCCCGTCATCGTGCAGGTGCTCGAAGGCGAGAACGCGGTGGCGAAGAATCGCGAACTGATGGGTGCCACCGACCCGAAGAAGGCAGACAAAGGCACCATCCGTGCCGATTTCGCCAGCAGCATCGAAGAGAATGTCGTGCACGGATCGGACAGTGTCGACAATGCGAAGATCGAGATCGCGTACTTCTTCGCGTCTTCCGATCTCTGCCCGCGCAGCCGCTGAACGCGCAGCGGGAAGTCGAGTCGAACCTCGTCGGCTTCCCGCGATCCACCTGAGCAATGAACGCCACCGCTGCCAAGACCAATCTGCTCGGCCTGACCCGCGCCGAGCTCGAGGCGTTCGTTGTGGGCATGGGCGAGAAGCCCTTCAGGGCGCGGCAGCTCCAGAAGTGGCTGTACAAGCGCGCTGAAAACGACTTCGATCGCATGACGGATCTCGCCAGGTCGTTCCGCGAACGGCTGAAGGAAGTCGCCGAGGTGCGCACGCCGCAGATCCGCATGACCCAGGTGTCAGCCGACGGCACGCGCAAATGGCTGCTGAGCATGAGGGATGTGAACGGCGGACGACGGACGGCGGACGGCGAAGGAGTGCGTGCGACGGGCGCGCCCGATCATCTGGGCTCCGAGCGTTCATCCGATCAGGGCTCGGTCCCAAGCATCCAATCTGAGTCCCCATCGGATCTTCAAGCGATCGAGATGGTGTTCATTCCCGAACCGGGCCGCGGCACGCTGTGCATTTCCAGTCAGCTCGGGTGCGCCATGGATTGCACGTTCTGTTCAACGGCGCAGCAGGGCTTCAATCGCAATCTGAGCGTCGCGGAAATCGTCGGTCAGGTGTGGCTTGCCAACAAGGAACTTGGCTATGAGCCCGGCGGCAATCGTGTCATCACGAATATCGTCTTCATGGGCATGGGTGAGCCGCTCGCGAATTATCGCAACGTCGTACCCGCCGCCGAGATCCTCATGGATGATCTTGGTTTCGATATTTCGCGCCGCCGGGTGACTGTCAGCACGTCGGGCCTGGTGCCGCAGATGCTGAAGCTGGCGGAGGAAACGAACTGCGCTCTTGCCGTGTCGCTGCATGCGCCGAACGATGAATTGCGCGATGAGCTGGTGCCGATCAACCGCAAACACAAGATTGCCGAGCTGCTGGATGCCTGCTGGCAGTACGTAAACAAGCAGAACGCCCGCAGCATCACCTTCGAATACGTGATGCTCGATGGCGTCAACGATCGACCCGAGCATGCCTTCGAACTGGTGGAATTGCTCAGGGGGCGGCCCGCCAAGGTCAATCTGATTCCGTTCAATCCGTTTCCGGGCACGCAGTACAAGCGTTCAACACCCGCAGCCATCGAGCGTTTCCGCGACATCTGCAATTCGCATGGTGTGATCGCAACGACGCGACGAACGCGCGGCGACGATATCGATGCGGCCTGCGGTCAGCTTGTCGGTCGCGTGCGCGACCGCACGACGGTGCGACTGGGTTCGAAACTCATCTCGGTGGCGGTGCAAACGTGATGCGGAACACCTTCCTGTTCGTACTGTTGATTGCAGTCGGTGGCTGTTCGTCGTCCCAGCAGCTTTCCAAACCGCAGCCCGACAAGGCGTCGGACATCAATCTGGAACTTGGCATCGACTATTTCCGGAAGGGCAATCTGGCCCTGGCCAAGGAGAAGATCGACCGCGCTGTCGATCAGAATCCGCGCAGTGCCAGGGCACAGGCTGCCGCGGGTCTGCTGTACGACCGTCTGAACGACACGCGCAAGAGCTTCTCGCATTTCGACAAGGCGATGTCGCTCGAGCCGAACAATCCGGAGATCCTCAACAACTATGCGGTCGTGCTGTGCAAGCGCGATCAGCAGGCCAAGGGCGAGAAGTACTTCGTGCAGGCGGCCGGCAACCAGCTCTACAAGACACCTGAGATCGCCTATCTCAATGCTGGCAGCTGCGCCCGCAGTGCCGGCAATCTCGAACATGCAGAAGCCAATTTCCGCAAGGCGCTGACGCTGAAGCCGCGTTTCCCCGAGGCGCTTTACCAGATGGCGGATCTCGAATATCAGAAGCAGAACTATCTGTCGGCGCGCGGGTTCATCGAGCGGTACATGGACAGCGGCAAGCTGAATGCTTCGGTGCTGTGGCTCGCAATGCGGATCGAGCAGGGGCTGGGCAATTCCAGCGGTGCCAGCAACTATGCCCAGCGTCTGAAGATCGAATATCCGAATGCGCCTGAGACCCGGCAACTGTCTGGCGAGCGGCAGTCGGGATGAGCGCAGAGTTCGAGGCGGCAGCCGAGGGCGTCGAATCAACGTTCAGTGCTGGTCCGCAGACACGACCTACCCCCGGGGATATGCTGCGCACGGCGCGGGAAGAGCGCGGCCTGTCGATCCAGCAGATCGCAGATGAGCTGCATCTCGACGTGCATGTCGTGCGGGCTATCGAAGCCAATCAGTTCGTGACGCTCGGTGCGCCGGTGTATGCCAGAGGACACCTGCGCAAGTACGCAACGGTGCTGAACGTTGCGCCCGAGGAGATCATTGCGCAGTACGAATTGCTGAGCGATGTGCCGCCGGTACCGACCGTCGGTCCGACGACGACCACGCCGCCTCCGCGCGAACGCATTTCGTTGCGCGTGCCCGCCATGATCGTTGCGGGCCTGCTTCTGGCAGGTGCCGTGTTTGCGATCGTGAGTTGGGGGATCGAGCATTTCCCGGCGCCCAATGATCCGGCAGCGACTTCTTCCGGCCGGGTGGAGATTCCGGTGCTTGGAACAGATTCGCCGGCGCAGCAGCCGAGTGCGCCGGCCGAAGAGGTCCAGGCGGCTGCGCCACCCGCAGAAACCTCCGAGGAACCGGCTGTGACGGCGCCCGCCGACGCGGATGGCGCACCGACACCGACAGCAGGCGATGTGACGGTTCGCTTGAAATTCACGGAGTCGTCCTGGGTGGAGGTTTACGATGCAGAAAATCGGCGCCTTCTCTATGAAATCGGCCAGGCTGGCCAGACGCGGACGGTGTCAGGCGCCGCGCCGCTGCGAGTGATCATGGGCATGGCATCCGCCGTGACCATGGATGTGAACGATCGCCCGGTTCCCGTTCCGCGCCGTGCCGGCAACAATGCCACGCGCTTCACGGTCGGTCCGGATGGTGCGGTCAGATAACTTTGCTGAAGCGTTGCATGTCATCGAATACGTCCCAGACGACCGAGTCCCACGCCAGAGCGCAGATCATTCAGCCGGTCAAAGGCATGAACGACGTGTTGCCCGCGGACATTGCCGCGTGGCAGCGCCTCGAGAACATCGCGCGCGAACTGTTCGCGACGTACTCCTATCAGGAAATCCGGGTGCCGGTCGTTGAGCATACGGGGCTGTTCAAGCGCTCCATCGGCGAGCTGACCGACATCGTCCAGAAGGAAATGTTCACGTTCGACGACCCGAGTGGGGAGTCATTGACCCTGCGTCCCGAGGCTACTGCGGGCATCGTCCGCGCCATGATTTCCAACGGACTGCTGCACAACCAGCGCCAGCGGGTGTGGTGTGCCGGCCCGATGTTTCGTCACGAGAAGCCGCAGCGCGGGCGGTTCCGTCAGTTCCACCAGCTCGATGTCGAGGCGTTCGGCTATGCCGGCCCCGATATCGATGCGGAGCTCATCATGCTCAGCGCGCGGCTGCTGGCGAAAGCGGGAGTGCAGCGTGTCGAACTCAACCTGAATTCGCTGGGCACGCCGGCATCGCGTCGCGCACATCGCGAGAAGCTCGTCGCCTATTTTTCGTCATACAAGTCGAAACTGGACGCAGACAGTCTGCGGCGTCTCGAAGGCAATCCGCTGCGTATCCTCGACAGCAAGAACCCCGAGCTGCAGGACATCATCGGCGGGGCGCCGCTGCTGACCGACTATCTCGACGCGGAATCGCGCGCGCATTTCGACGGGCTGTGCCGGCACCTTGATGCGGTGGGCATCAAATACGTCATCAATCCTCGCCTGGTGCGGGGACTCGATTACTACAGCCACACCGTATTTGAATGGGTGACCAGCGAACTCGGCGCTCAGGGCGCAGTGTGCTCGGGTGGCCGCTATGACGGTCTGGTCACGCAACTCGGAGGCGAGGCGACCCCGGCGGTGGGTTGGGCCCTCGGTCAGGAACGCCTGGTCGAACTGCTGAAAGTGCAGGGCGTGACGGCGCAATCGAATGCACCGGATGTCTATCTCGTAGTCGCGGGTGTCGCAGCTGAGGCGGCTGGCCTCGCCCTGGCAGAGCGCCTGCGCGATGCGTTGCCCGGCGTGCGTATCGAAACCAATTGCGGCGGCGGCAGTTTCAAGTCTCAGCTCAAGCGGGCGGACAAGAGCGGTGCCTCGATCGGGCTGATTCTCGGTGAGGCGGAAACTCAACGGCGCGTCATCGGTCTGAAATCGCTGCGGGTCGAGGAACAGCAGACCGAGGTGTCCTGGGACGATGTAGCCGCCGCACTGAAACAGAAACTGGCCACGTGAAAGGAATAGCCGCGGGCATGCGGCAGGAGCAGAGCGTCCTGCATCGTGTCTGCCCTTGTCGCCGAATCGATTCATCACTCCATCATCTTCATCACACGCAACGCTGCCATGGTCGACGAACTCTTATCCGACGAAGAACGCGAAGAAGCCCTGCTGGAATGGTGGCGCGAGAACTGGCGCTGGATCATTTCCGGCATCGTTCTGGGAATGGCATTGCTGGTGGGCTGGCACTACTGGACAGGCTACCGGCAGCATCAGGCGGAAGCGGCAGGTGCGCTGTACGGGCAGGTCGAGGCTGCGGCGAATGCAAATGACGCCGCCACAGCGCAGAAATTGCTGGATCAGCTCGCTGCCGACCATGACAAGTCGCCCTATGCCCAGCAGGCCCGTCTGTTGGTGGCGCGCCTCGATGTTGAAGCCGGCAGGATGGCAGAAGCCGAGTCGCTGCTGCGCGATGTAATGAACAAATCGCAGGACAAGGAACTTGCCGACATTGCAACGCTGCGCGTGGCGCGCCTGATGATCCAGCAAGGGCGGCACGATGATGCAGTGAAGCTGCTCGAGCCCCTCACGGAAGGCGGATTCGGGGCGCAGGCACGTGAAATCCGCGGCGATGCGCTGTTGGGCAAGGGCGATCGCGAAGGCGCGCGCGCCGAGTATGCCGCGGCGCTGGCGAGCGTGGATGCGCAGATCGATCGCCAGATGGTCGAACTGAAACTGCAGGATGTGGGCGGCGTTGCGCCTGCCGCTGCTGCGAAGTAATTGTGCAAAGCGAGTTCGCCATGACCCATCGTTCCTTGCAATGTGTCGCCCGCGGCCTGTTGCGTTCGACCATTCTCGTTGTTGCGCTGATCGGCATCGCCGCGTGCGACAAGGACAAGGACCCGGATCCGCCGGCCAAGCTGGTGGATCTGGTGGCCAAGGCCAATGTCAACGTCGTCTGGAGCGACAGCCTCGGCGGCGCTTCGAAGAATTTGCGTCTCGCGCTTCGCCCGGTAGCCGCCGATGGCGTGGTGTATGCCGCTTCGCACGACGGCGACGTCGTCGCGCTGACAGATTCCAACGGTCGACGCAAATGGTCGGTGAAGACGAAATTGCCGCTCGCTGCGGGTCCGGCTGCCGGCAACGGCGTTGTGGTCGTGGGATCGAGCGATGGTGACGTCGTGGTGCTCGATGCGGCAACCGGTCAGGAACGCTGGCGTCAGTCGGTGGCGAGTGAAATTCTTGCGCGCCCGCTGATCACGCCAGATCTGGTTGTGATCCGCACTGTGGACGGACATCTGGAAGGCCTGTCACTTACCGATGGCAGTCGTCGCTGGGCCATGGACGAGCAGCTGCCGCGACTGTCGCTGCGCGGCACGGCGCCGCCCGTGCTCGCCGCCGGCGATCGGGTGATCGCCGGATTCGACAACGGTCGCATCGTGGCCGTCGACGTGCGCAACGGCGATGTACTGTGGGACACCATCGTCAATGCGCCGCACGGTCGTACGGAACTCGAGCGTCTGGCTGATATCGACTCCGCGGCGCATGTGGTGGGCGACGATGTTTACGTCGTGGGCTTTCAGGGTCGCATCGCCATGCTGTCGCTGGATTCCGGGCAGATCTGGTGGGCGCGCGATGCCTCGAGTTATCGAGGGTTCAGCATGGATGACGACAACATCTATCTCACCACGTCCGAAGGTCTGGTCACAGCCATGCGTCGCACCGATGGGTCGGTGCAATGGGAACAGTCGTCATTGCGCCGGCGCGGACTGACTGCGCCGACGATCGATGGTGACCTGCTGGTGGTCGGCGATTTCCAGGGGTACGTGCACTGGCTGGACAAGGCGACTGGCGAAGTCGTGGCACGCCACAAGACCGATGGTGATCGCATCAGCAACGCGGCCACCGAAGAGGGCGGCCGCGTCTACGTTCAGACAGACGCGGGCAAGCTGATCGCATTCAAGACGACTCCCAAGGCTGTGAAGTCGCCGGACGCAGCCGGCTGATCGCGCCGGCATGAGCAGACCGATAGTCCAACAAACATGCTTCCCGTCATCGCCCTGGTTGGACGGCCGAACGTCGGCAAGTCCACATTGTTCAACGTACTCACGCGCAGCCGCGACGCCCTGGTCGCGGACCTGCCCGGGCTGACGCGCGATCGCAATTACGGTTACGGCAGGGTCGGATCCATTCCCTACCTGGTGGTCGATACCGGCGGTCTGGTGGCCGAAGCCGCGGGTATCGAAGAGCTCATGGCGCAGCAGACCTTGCGCGCCATGCAGGAGGCCGATCGCGTGCTGTTCATGCTCGATGCCCGGGCGGGCTGCACACATCACGATCGCTTCATCGCACAGACGCTGCGCAAACTCGGCAAGGACGTCATCCTCGTTGCCAACAAATCCGAGGGCATCGATGCAGCCACGGCGGCGGCGGACTTTCATCAACTCGCACTTGGCGAACCGGTGAGCATCTCCGCGGCTCATGGCGATGGCATCAAGCCGCTCATCGAGCGCGCACTGCAGGGTTTCACGGTGGCGCACGGTACAGGCGCAACCGAAGAAACCGGCATTCGCGTGGCCGTCATCGGTCGTCCCAACGTGGGCAAATCCACACTGATCAATCGGCTGGTCGGCGAGGAGCGCCTGATTGCATTCGACCAGCCCGGCACGACGCGCGATGCGGTCTTCGTGCCGTTCGAGCGCGATGGCCGGCAGTACACGCTGATCGACACCGCCGGGGTGCGGCGACGTTCGCGCGTCGATGAGGCCATCGAGAAATTCAGCATCGTCAAGACGCTGCAAGCCATCGACGATGCCCACGTAGTGATCGGTGTCATCGATGCGCACGACACGGTCGCTGAGCAGGACGCGAGTCTGTTCGGTCTGGTCGCGGAGCGCGGCAGGGCGTTGCTCATTGCTGTCAACAAGTGGGACGGCATTCCCATGGACAAGCGCAATGAAATCCGCGCCGGCATCGACCTGCGTCTGCCGTTTCTGGATTTCGCGCCCGTACATTTCATTTCGGCACTGCACGGCACCGGTGTGGGCGAACTCATGCGTGACGTGAGCAAGGCGTATGCAGCATCGATGCGCGATCTGGCAACGCCGGATCTGACCCGCGTGCTCGAAGGTGCGATGCAGCAGCATCAGCCGCCACTCATCCGCGGCAGGCGCATCAAATTGCGTTACGCCCATCAGGGTGGCCGCAATCCGCCCATCATCGTGATTCACGGCAATCAGGTGCAGCACGTTCCCGAGGCGTATCGCCGCTATCTGGCCAACGTCTTCCGCAAGCAATTCCACCTGGAAGGTACTCCGGTGCGCATCGAGTTCCGTTCCGACGAGAACCCGTTCAAGGGCAAGCGCAACGAACTGACCCCGCGGCAGGTCAAGAGTCGCAAGCGGCTGATGCAGAAGGTGAAGAAGAGATAGGAGCCGAGGCCGCACCAGGAGACGAAAAAGAATGTGCAGATGGAGAGTCGACATATCCGCACGACTGTTCATCTCTTAGACTCCAGCTTGGGCCCGCGCCGCTTGTGGCCTCTTTGGTGGTATTTCCGGATTCAGAATCTGCATGGCGACAGCGAGAAAAATTCTCAAGCTCGACAAGCCGTTCGAAATGCGGCGGGGCGGCGCGCTGCAGGAAGTCGAGATTGCGTACGAAACCTGGGGCGACCTGGCGTTCTGCGCTGACAACGCAATCCTGATCTTTACCGGCCTTTCGCCGTCGGCACACGCCGCCTCATCCACTGAAGATCCTTCACCGGGCTGGTGGGAGGACATGATCGGACCGGGCCGGCCCATCGATACGCGTCGCTTCTTCGTCATCTGCATCAATTCGCTCGGCAGTCCGTTCGGCTCCACGTCACCGGCGTCGATCAATCCGGCCACGGGCAA
>DASTRD010000275.1:0-66012 GCA_035761425.1 Povalibacter sp. | reverse complement strand
GGGCTCAAGTACATCGATGTGGGCGGCGGACTCGGCGTCGACTACGACGGCAGCGGCACCAACTACGAATCATCGATGAACTACACGATGAACGAATACGCGAGCGACGTCGTGTACCGCATTGCCAGCGTCTGCAATGCCCGCGGCATCGACCATCCCGTCATCGTGAGCGAATCCGGCCGCGCCACCGCCGCGCATCACAGCGTGCTGATCTTCAACGTGCTCGGCTCGTCGGCACTCGATCAGTTCCGCATCACCGGCCGCGTCGAGCAGGACTACGCCGGCGAGGCCGAGTTGCCGCAACCTGTCGCGGATCTGTTCGTCGCCTATCGCAGCGTGTCCGAACGACGCCTGGTCGAGTGCTATCACGATGCCTTGCAGGCACGCGAGCAGGTCCTGCAGATGTTCAATCTCGGGCTCATGTCGCTGGAGTTCCGCGGTCTTGCCGAACGGCTGTACTGGGCGACGTGCGCGCGCATCCGCGACTACTGCCGCAAGCTCGAACAGGTACCCGAAGAACTCGAAGGCCTCGAGCTGATTCTGTCGGACACCTACTTCTGCAATTTCTCCATCTTCCAGTCGCTGCCCGACAGCTGGGCCATCGGTCAGCTCTTTCCGATCATGCCCATTCACCGGCTGAACGAGAAACCCACTCGTTATGCGGTGCTTGCGGACATCACGTGCGATTCGGACGGCAAGATCGACCGGTTCGTCAGCCATCGCGACGTCAAACGCACGCTGGAACTGCACGAAATCAAACCCGGCGATGAGTACTACCTGGCGGCGTTTCTGGTCGGCGCCTATCAGGAAACGCTCGGCGATCTGCACAACCTGTTCGGCGATACCCACGTCGTGCACATCCGCCTGCACGATGAGGGCGGCTGGTGGATCGAGGAAATCGTCAAGGGCGATACCGCCGGCAAGGTGTTGAGCTACATGCAGTACGACATCGACCAGCTCTTCCCGAGATTTGCCCGTGACTGCGAGCGCGCCGTGCGCGAGGGCCGTCTTACGCTGGCGGAGAGCCAGGCGCTGCGGCGGTTCTACGAATGGGAGCTGAACGGGTATACGTATCTCGAGTGACGCAGTCACTTGCGGATGAACGTGACGAGTGCGAGGCCGTAGCAGCGCGATGATGCGATGACTTCACTGTCCTCGTACGGATTCTGCGATGGGTCGGTGGCGGGCGCGGGATGCCGGGAAGGCGCCATGAATCCAGGGAACGTCGCGGCTCGACGAGAGAGCTGCTCGTCATCGTGACGGGTTCGCGGTTCCATGACGACCGGCGGGCCATCGGCGTTGAGCGCACATTCACCCGCGTCGCAGCATTGGTGATGAGAGTCCTGCCATCGTCACCTCCGTCACTCCGTCATTCACCCCTCAAGACCCCCACTTTCCCGCGGAATTCGCGCCCCTGCACCGTTGCAAGCTCAATAGTGCTGACGTAGTATCGGTCGCGGTCAGCACAACAACGCATTCAACTGAAAGCCTTCCGGCGACCACCTCATTTCAATCCGGCATCCCTGCCCGATCCGCCATCAGTTCGATGCGAACGACCAAGGCGCAATCCGTCCCCTCCGTCCATGCGGCTCCTGCAGGAAGCCGTGACGGCGGCCGGCTGCTGTTTTTCCCGTGAGTGAGTGAACATCGATGACGACGATCTACGTTGGAAATCTTCCGTTCAGCGCTACCGATGCGGAAGTGCGCAAGCTGTTCGAACAGTACGGCAGCGTTCAATCGGTAAAGCTGGTGAATGATCGTGAAACGGGCCGGCCGCGCGGTTTCGGCTTCGTCGACATGCCGCCGGCAGATGCCCTGAAAGCCATTCAGGCAACCAATGGTATGGACATGGGCGGCCGTCCGCTGCGGGTCAACGAGGCTCGCGAGCGCGAGGCCCGTCCGCCGCGCCAGGGCGCTCCTCGCTGGTAATCGTCGATCCGTGACGGGTCCGACCGATCGGACCCGTCACCGTCCTTTCCTTCAGCGGCGATCCCATCATCGATGGATCGCTTGCGGTGTCCCGTATCGCATGCCATCGCGCCAGGTGGCCGCGTCGCGCCGTTTCCTCTATCTTCGGCCGCGATATGTCATACCCGCCTCCGTTTTCGACTCCGGCACGCCGCGCCGGTCTCTGCGCCATGCTGGCAATCGCCGGCCTGCTCTGCCAGGAACTGCCCGCCCGCGCCGCCGAACCAGCCAACCGGGCGCCGGTTGCCGATCTCAAACCCAAGGGCAAGCTGCGTCTGTTGGGCGCGGACGTCGCGCCCGGCACCCGCAAGCGACTGACCTGGAGCGGCGGGCTGTCGATGGAAGGTTTTGTCATGCCTGCGCCGGTTGTCGTGCTGAACGGCAAAGGGCCCGGCCCGGTGGTGTGTCTGACCGCTGCGTTGCATGGCGATGAACTGAACGGCATCGAGGTGGCCCGCCGCGTCCTCGATGACATCGATGTGGAAGAACTGAACGGGGCCATCATCAGTGTGCCCATCGTCAACATTCAGGGCTTCTATCGCGGCACACGCTATCTGCCGGACCGGCGCGATCTGAATCGCTATTTCCCGGGCAACGACAGTGGCAGTGCCGCTACCCGCATGGCGCATTCGCTGTTCACGGAAGTCATCAGCCACTGTTCCGCATTGATCGACCTGCACACCGGCTCGCTCAATCGCACCAACCTGCCGCAGATACGCGCTGACCTGCGCTCGCCCACGATTGCCCGCATGACGCGTGCGTTCGGCTCAACCGTGGTGCTGCACAGCGTGGGTGACAAGGGATCGCTGCGCCGCGCCGCCAACGACGCCGGCATTCCATCGGTGACGTTCGAAATGGGCGAACCCATGCGGGTGCAGCCCGAACAGGTGGATCACGGCGCCAAGGCCATCGAAACGCTGCTGTACGCGCTCAACATGACCAAGCAGCGCCGCTACTGGGGCGATCCCGAGCCCGTGTACCGGGCATCGCGATGGGTGCGCGTCGACAATGGCGGCATCCTGTTCTCCGACGTGGCGCTGGGCGAGCGCGTAAGCGAGGGTGAATTGCTGGGCGTCGTGACCGATCCGATGTCCGATCAGCAGTACCGGGTATATGCGCCGGTCAGCGGGCGCGTGCTGGGCATGGCGCTCAATCAGGTGGTGCTGCCCGGCTTCGCCGCGTATCGCATTGGCATCGAACACGCCAGGGCCGGGGGCAACAAGAGTGGCGATGACAGCGCGGACGATGAACCCGATGGCGCTGACGAAGAAGCCGCGGAGGAAGGCGGCCGTCCCCGTGGCTGAGCCACGCGAGCACCTGCGCGCATTCGACTGCAACCGACGCAACGCTCATGAATGAACAACTGACAGCTGGCGGATTTCTGTTGCGTGCAGCGTTTGCGCTCATTCTGGTCCTGCTGACGTTCAATCCGAGCGGCTACTCATATGCGCACATGGTGTCACACAGTTTTCCGCAGGTGACTCCGCTGCAGGCGGTCTGCGGCATCGTGTTGCTGATCGCGTGGATTGTCTTTCTGGGTGCGACGCTCAAATCCATCGGCGTGTTCGGCATGGTGCTGGCATTTGCACTGTTCGCCGCCCTCATCTGGTTGCTCGCGAGCTGGGGCTGGCTGTCGTTGTCCAACACCAACGCGCTGACCTGGGTCGGGCTCGTGGTGCTCGCCTTCATCCTCGCCGTCGGCATGTCCTGGTCGCACCTGTACCGACGCTGGACCGGACAGGCCACTGTCGACGAAGTCGACGAGAAGCGCTAGCGCGCAACACGCGTGTACTGGCGACCAGACTGCCTTGCACATCACCCCCGCATCACTGAGATCCGGATCCCAATGCCCCTGCTTTCAAAACAGACTCACTTCAAGGGCCGCGTCATCGAAGTCAATGTCGAACGCGTCGAACTGCCGAATGGCAGCGTTGCCGATCTGGAAATCATTCATCACCCGGGCGGTGCCGCTGTCGCGGCGATCAACGATGGCGGCGAGATCTGTCTGCTGCGCCAGTTTCGTCATGCGGCGCAGGGCTGGTTGTGGGAACTGCCGGCCGGCAAGATCGACAACCGCGAACCGCCGCTGGCAACCGCGCAGCGCGAACTCGAGGAAGAAGCAGGATGCGTGGCCAGCCGTTGGGAAAGCCTGGGCGATGTCGTGAGTTCGCCGGGCGTGTTCACCGAAGTCGTCCATCTGTTTCTCGCCACGGGCCTGAACGCTGCAACTGCACGCCCGGAAGAACATGAAGTACTCGAGATTCACTGGAAGCCCCTGCGTGAAGCAGTTCGCATGGCGCAGGCCGGTGAGATGCGTGACGGCAAGTCAGTTGTAGGAGTTTTTCGTGCAGTCGCGCTTCTTGAGAAGCGAGGCTGAAATTACGTCAAAGGCGGATCGCCTGCGCGGCTCACAAGACTCATTCAGGCGGCTGCCGCGAATTCTGTTCAGCCAATGCACTAGCCGGCCGCGTGACGCTGTACACAGCGAAAAAGCGCTGGTTTGTCCACAATGACAGCGATGGTTCCAGCGCTGGAACCGCACCGGACGATGCTGAAGTTGAACGAAGACGATCTCAAAAAGCTTGGACTGCGCCTGCGGCCCCGCAAGGTCAATGTTTCCAATGACACGGCCGCCAAGGCGGGCAAAATCGGGTTCGACGATCGCGGCAACGCGCAGTTCGAATGGGGCGACGATCGCCTCAACGAAGACAGCGACACCGGCGAGCGTCTGCGCAGGAAGGCACTGTCGCATCCCGGCCTGTCGATCGTGGAAGACGAACCTCCGCGCAACGCGCCCATTCGCCAGAATCCGAAAGGCCTGCGCATGGGTTACAACCCATACGAGAGCGGCATGCTGTCGGGCCGCTCCACCAAGCCGAAGCGCGATCTGCGTGAACTCTCGAAGTGGATCGAGGCCAAGCGCCGTCTCAACGGCAAGTCCGACGAAGAGTAAGCCTGACGGGCTGATGCTTCAGCGCGTCGCCTCGCGCAACTTCTGGTGATGATCCTGACGGAAGAAGCGGCGCACCTCTGCCAGCCACGCCTCCGGCCGCAAGCGCCGCCCCCGTAAAAATCGTTCTTCGATCGAACGACAGAACCGCGCCGCGTAGCGATTGGCATCTTCGTAGCGACGCCGACACTCCACCGACAGCCCCGGCAGATAGCCAACGCGATCGAACAACCGCTCATGCAGCGCAATCGGTAACCGACCGGCGCACTGCTCGCTTGCCAGCTTCACTGCGCCAGCATATTTGTCCACGTCGGCCTGCAACTCGAGCTCGAGCAACGAGACGCTGCGATTGCGCGCCAGATTCCACATCAGGTAGTGGAAGTGGCTGACGCCTTCCAGGGCCGTGCAGTAGTCCTGAAGATTGCCATCCACGAGCGCCGTCAGCGGATCGCTATCGTGCAGACGCTCGAGTACCGCGCGATCGATGTACACGCCGACCCTGACCTCGTGATCTCGTTCCACCAGCACGACCTGTTCATCGCCGGCCGCAGGTTCTCCTGACAGCGCTTCAAGCTGCGCCCGATCCTCGATCAGATAGTCCTCGACGTCGTGCTCGACCGGCGCGTCGTACAACTTCGCGAGCAACTGCTGAAGTTCTCTCAGGATCATCTGGCGACCTCGCGACCTGCCGGTTTCACCTGAGTACCCGGCTCAGTGTTCGCTGCGTGCAGCGACCGGCACCGGCTCGACACCGAGTCGTTTCAGTATGCCGTAAGCGCGCGGGCTGCCGGTCTTCATCCAGATTTCGTACTGACGCAGGATGTCCTTGTCGGAGTGCGTGTACGACATCTCCGCGACATCGTTCAGAACGTCGACCAGCCGCTGAAATTTCTGCGCGAGTTCGAGGAACACGGTCGCCACCGCCTGCCCGCGCATCGTGCTGCGCATGTTTTCCGCAAGCGTTCCGTATGCGCGACCGCCCATGGCGATGTGGTAGTCCACGTCCACCAGCTTGCGCGCGAAGCTCTGTGCAAAGAATCCGGCGATGAACAGGGACACGTCGCCGAGTCGACGCAGGGCGCCGTCGCGTTGCTGGGGACTTTTTGCTTCGGAGGCTTCCGCCAGCATGTGCGCCAGCGGCCTGAGCCGTACACCCTCAGGTGTCCGCTCGTAGAGTTCCTCGGAGCGGGCGAAGGTGGTGAGCACATTCACGACGTAGTGCTCGGTGTGATCATCAACTGCTACGTGCTGCTGCCGCAGTGCTGTCTGCATCGAGTCATGAAAGAACTCACGCAGATTCGTCACGGCAACCAGAGAGCCCGAATGAACTGCATCCTCCATCGGTCTGCACCTCGTTCACTGACAACCGAGCTTCCTGCTTTCAAGATCCATACCATCGACTTCGACGAAATTCCGACTCCCTTGGTTCCAGACGTCGTCCACTCTCTCCAATCCTGAAGCGCGCGGCGCGGTTCCACGCCAGATTGGCGCAGGTGCACATGGCAATTCGTGAGGTCGGTCAAGAAATGCGGACTGGCAGTCGCGGAGAAGGAGTGCTGATAACGGAGGTAGTGAGGGAAGTGATGGGGAGCGACGAAATGACGGGTGACGGGTGACGGGTGACGTGTGACGGGTGACGGGCAAGATGAAACCGCATCAGTTTGGGTTCAAGGCCGGGAAGCACGTCCGAAATTCTGTGAGTGAGGTCGGTTGAAAAACCTGCGCTCGCATTTCGATGGCCGGTTGGGGATGCAAGGCTTTCTCTTGCTCGTCACGCTCAGTCATCACCATCACCAAAAAGAAAACCCCGCGGCACTTGCGTACCGCGGGGTCTTCATTGCGCTTTTGAAGCAGCTATCGCTTACCAGCGACCGCCACCACCGCCGCCACCGCCGCGAGGACCGCGGCCACCGCCGCCGCCGCCCTGACGTTCCTGCGCTTCGTTGATGCGCAGCGGACGACCGCCCATGTCCTTGCCGTTCAAGGACTGGATGGCGCGCTGTGCATCGGCGCTGGACATTTCGACGAAGCCGAAGCCGCGAGGACGGCCGGTTTCACGATCGTTGATCAGCGCGACCGACTGCACCGCACCGTGCGCTTCGAACAGCGCGCGAACATCCTGTTCAGTTGCGGAAAAAGGCAGGTTGCCAACATAGATTTTCGTCATACAGACAAGCTCTCTCTGAAAAAGCCTCGAGCGCGATCGGCCAGGACACGGACGAGTCAGACACTACGAGGCCTGGTTACAAACGGGCTCCACCCCCGACGCACTGTGATCCTCACAGCATGCCGGTCTTGGTCCCAGGCCTAACGTTCGCGGTCTCGTCAGATTTTTCAGAAGTTGGCCGAATCATGTGGGTCGTCAATGACCCGGCTGGCCAAGCCAGAGAAAAAAGCAGGCAAAGGCAACGAACGGCGCGAAATCTACGCCAAAGGCAGAACCAAGGCAATGGACGCATGCTGTTGAATTTGCGGGAGACAAGCGCTGTCAATGCCCTCTTTCAACGCAGCCCGGTTCCGCGGATCGGGACGCTGTGGACGTGCACTGTATGCTCAGGCAGTCGCACCAGGACCGAGCAGATCGGTGAGTTCGGTCAGCGAGGCGATGGTGATCGGTGGCGGCTCCAGCGTGGCGGGCCACTCCATCCGGGTCCGGTTGATCCACACCGGCACCATACCGACCCTGCGCGCGCCTTCGACGTCCGGTTCCGGATCGTCGCCCACAAACAAGATCTGGTGTGGTTTCAGGCCCGTACCCTCCAATACCTTGTGGAATACGGCGGCGTCAGGCTTGAGCGCCCCCACTTCCCGGGCCGTCACACTTCGTTCGAACAGATGGGCAAGACCGATACGGCGCAGGTCGGCATTGCCATTGCTGGCAGTGAACAGACGGTAGCGGCCGGCCAGCAACTCGAGCGCGGCAGGGACATCTGCATACAACTCGACGGTATTGCGGGCTTCCATGAACGCCTCGAAGGCCTCGTCGGCCATCGCCTCCGGGTAGCCATGGGCTGCCGCCTGTTCCAGCAGAGCCTGCCGGCGCAGAAAGGTGAAATCGTGGGCCATGTGCGGAAAGTCGAGCGATACCTTCACCCGTGCGTCGCGCATGGACTCGATGGTCAGGGTTTCCACGGCCCGCGGATAATGTCGGGCCAGAAACTCGTACATCTGCTGCTCGGCCCGGCGGATCACCGGCCACACGTCCCACAGCGTGTTGTCCAGGTCGAAACAGATCGCGCGGATGGATTTCATTTCAGGAGAACGGCCGCAAAGAAGCGCACAGCCGGGCAAAAAACCTCGTTGCGCCTTCCATGTTTTGCTGCGGCTACTTGTTCCGCGCGGATACAGCGGCGAGACCGCGCGACAGATCGGCACGCAGGTCCTCGATGTTCTCGAGACCGACGGAAATGCGGATCAGTCCTTCGGTGATACCGGCGCGTTGACGCTCGGCCGGCGTGATGCGCGAATGGGTGGTGCTCGCGGGATGCGTGATGGTCGTCTTCACATCGCCGAGGTTGGCGGTGATCGACATGAGCTGCGTCGCATCGATGAATGCCCACGCACCTGCGCGCTCCCCTGTCACTTCGAACGCGATGATGCCGCCATAGCCTGACTGCTGCCGGCTCGCGAGCGCGTGCTGCGGATGCGATGGCAGGCCGGCGTAATGCACTCGGCGCACACCCGGCTGTTGCTCCAGCCAGCCAGCCAGATCGAGCGCGGCGGCCGAATGAGCGTTCATGCGCAGCTGCAGAGTCTCGAGGCCCTTGAGAAATACCCAGGCATTGAACGGACTCATGCTGGGTCCGGCAGTGCGGATGAATCCGAACACGTCGGTACCGACCATCTGCCGGTTACCGACAACAGCACCTCCGAGACAGCGGCCCTGGCCGTCGAGAAACTTCGTCGCCGAATGAATGACGATGTCGGCACCCAGATCGAACGGCTTCTGCAACGCCGGCGTGCAGAAACAATTGTCGACGGCGAAGACGATGCCGCGTTCGTGCGCGATGTCGGCAATGGCGCGAATGTCGGCGATGACCGAAAGCGGATTCGACGGTGTCTCGACAAAGAACAGACGCGTATTGGGACGAATGGCCTGACGCCAGGCCTCGTTGTCGTCGGGCCGCACATACGTGACCTCGACGCCGAACTTGACCAGATAACGGTTGATCAGCGCGATCGTCGAACCGAACACGCTGTCCGAGCACACCAGATGGTCGCCGGACTTCAGCAGTGTCATGCACGTCGCAAGAATTGCCGCCATCCCGGATGAGGTCGCAACGCAGGCCTCGCCACCTTCCATCGCGGCGAGCCGCTCTTCGAAGCAGCGCACGGTGGGATTGGTGAAGCGCGAATAGATGTTGCCCTTCGCGGTTTCATCGAAGCGTGCCGCTGCTTCGGCCGCGTTGCCGAACACGTAGCTCGAGGTGGTAAAGATGGGCTCGCAATGCTCGCCTTCGTGGGTGCGGACCTGGCCGGCACGGACGCCGAGCGTGGCGAGATCGAAAGTGGGATGACGTTCGGACATGGGACGGTGCGAATCGCTGCGGGGCGTGTAGTGTAAGGAAAAACCTGCCCGGCATTCATGTAAATCAACAGCACGCGGCGCCGGTTTCGCTATGCTGGCGATGGCTGTTCTGCACGGAATTCCCACATGCTGACTCTTGTGATTGGCAACAAGCAGCTCTCGAGCTGGTCGTTGCGAGCCTGGATCCTCCTGCGCCATCTCGGCATCGAATTTCGGGAAGTCGCTCTGACGCTCGATACGCCGCAGTTTCAGCAGCAGGTCCGCGATTACTCGCCGGCCGGTCGCGTGCCGGTACTGATCGACGATGAAGTGCATGTGTGGGACTCGCTGGCCATCGTCGAATACGTGAACGAGCTGTCAGGCGGCCGTGCGTGGCCGACCGATCGGGCGCAACGTGCGCATGCGCGCGCCATCGCTGCCGAAATGCATTCAGGATTTGTCGCGCTGCGCACGCACTGGCCGATGCAGGCTGCGAGTCGTGACCTTTCGGTGGTGCTGCCACCTGCCGCCAATGCCGACGTGAGTCGCGTCGAAGCGATCTGGCAGGACTGCCGTCAGCGTCATGCTTCACGGGGACCCTGGCTGTTCGGTGAATACTCGGCTGCCGATGCCATGTACGCGCCCGTCGTGCTGCGCTTCAACAGCTACGGCGCACGCCTCTCCTCCACTGCGGCGGACTATGCGCGCCATGTGCTTGCCGACCCCATCCTGAACGAATGGCTGCAAGGCGCTGCAAGAGAGATCGGGCAGTAAAGTCCAAGGGGCACAAGCGATGAAACATCTCGCATGCCTCTGGCAGTTTGTCCGAACTGCGTGACCGGTGTGAAACCGCCGGTCTGGACCCGGCGGTCGGCGGACTGCCGACGCGAGACAGCAGTACAACGCGCAACGGACACGCGGTCGGTCGCCGGATAGAATCGGTCGCTCTTCCTCCTTGTCCCCGATCACCATGCGCTGGGCCTCTGCCATCGACACCGATCCGCTGCTTTCGAATGCTGTCACGCGTACGGCAGCGCAGCTCTTCAAGGGCCTCGGCAATCGCGAACCGGATCTGCTGACGGTATTCGTCAGCTCACACCACGCGGCGCGGTTCGAAGAACTCTCGCGCCTGTTGCTGCGCGAATTCGAAAGCAGCTTCCTGTTCGGCTGCTGTGCCGATGGCGTGATCGGCGGGGGTTCTGAAATCGAGGATCGTCCGGGACTGGCGCTCACGGGTGCCGTACTGCCGGGCGTGCGCATGAAGGGCGTGCATCTCGACGCGGCACAGGTACCACCGGTGTACGCCGAGCAACGCACCTGGGAAGACGCCATGCACCTGACTGCCTCGCAGCAGCCTGCCTTCCTGATTCTGGGTGACCCGTTCAGTTTCGAGACGGAGACGTTCGTGAAGGGGCTGGATCGCGTCTATCCCAACGCGCCCAAGATCGGCGGCCTTGCCGGCGGTGCACGGCAGGTCGGCGGCTCCGTGCTGTATCTCGGCAACGAAGTGCATCGCTCGGGCGCGGTGGCACTGGCGCTCACCGGCAACATCCAGGTGGACACCATCGTTGCGCAGGGCTGTCGCCCGGTGGGCGATCCGATGTTCGTGACGCTGGCACACGAGAATCTGATCCGCGAACTCGATGGCCAGACCCCGCGCGACGTGCTCGCCGGGCTGTTCGAACGTCTCAGCTCTGCCGATCGCGACCTGTTCAGCCAGTCGCTGTTTCTGGGTCTCGCCATGCGCACCGATACCGATCGCTATGTGCCCGGCGATTTCCTGATCCGCAATATTCTCGGCATGGATCCGCAGAGTGGTGCGCTGTGGGTCAACGCGCATATCCCGGCCAAGAGCGTGGTGCAGTTTCACCTGCGTGACGCTTCAGCCTCGGCCTTCGACCTGGAGCGCGCACTGACGCAGTATCGAAACTCGACGTTGTCGGGTCCGCCCGCCGGCGCGCTGCTGTTTTCATGCGCAGGCCGCGGTTATGGCCTGTACGGACAGGACGATCACGACAGCAATGCTTTCCGTCGACTGGTAGCCGACGTTCCCATCGGTGGCTTTTTCGGCAACGGCGAAATCGGACCGGTACAGAACGCGACGTATCTGCACGGCTATACCAGCGCATTTGCCGTGTTCAGTGAGCGCAAATAAAAGAAGACGAGGACGGACACGCGGAATCTGCAAGACCGGCTTCAGCCAACCGGCAGGTCCACTGCATTGCCGCTGCGTCGATGACGTCAGGATGAAACCTGACCCACGAATGCAGGTTCGCCCCGAGTTCCTGCCCCGGCCTTGAACCGCCGTGATCGCCGTGAGTCCGCGCAGGAACTTCCAGCCTCGATCGCGACACCGAATCGATATACTCCGGGCTTTCTGCCTGCCGGAGTTTTTCCAGCATGACCCTTCTGCGATTTTCCGCGGCGCTTGTCGCTGCCCTGGTGGTCGTCACGGCTCAAGCTCAGAGCCGGACACCTTTTTCTGTCGAACAGCTCGTGCGACTCAAGCGCGTATCCCAGCCGGTGTTGTCCCCCGACGGCAGGACCGTGGTCTTCACGGTGCGCGAAACGGACATGAGTGCCAACCGCGGCCGCACCGATCTGTGGTCGCTCGACATCGCGACCAAAGGTGCACAGCCGCGCAGATTGACTTCGGATCCGCAGAACGATGACAGCCCGCAATGGTCGGCAGATGGCCGCTACGTCTATTTCATTTCAGCGCGCAGCGGGTCCAGCCAGGTGTGGCGACTGCCGCTTGCCGGCGGCGAGTCCGAACAGGTCACCGACCTGCCGCTCGATGTCGGCTCATTCAAGCTGGCGCCCAATGGCGCGAAGCTGCTGGTTTCGATGGAGGTGTTTGCCGACTGCGCCGATCTCGCGTGCACGACGGCGCGCCTCGCAGACGCTGCGAAGTCCGCCGCCAGCGGCCACGTTTACGACCGCATCTTCATTCGTCACTGGGACACCTGGAGTGACGGCCGCATTTCGCAGCTGTTCGCACTGACGCTCGAGAATGGCAAGGTTCAGGGCGAACCCGTTTCGCTGAGCGGCGCGCTCGATGCAGACGTGCCATCGAAGCCCTTCGGCGATGCAACCGAATACACGTTCTCCCCCGACAGTTCGAAGGTCGTGTTCTCGGCACGCATCAAGGGCAAGTCGGAGCCCTGGTCCACGAACTTCGATCTCTACGAGGTGCCCGCCGATGGCGGCGAGCCGCGCAACCTGACTGCCGACAATCTGGCGTGGGATGCGCAGCCGGTGTTCTCGCGCGATGGTTCGTTGCTGGCGTGGCGCGCGATGGATCGCCCGGGATTCGAGGCCGACCGGTTTCATGTCGTGGTCATGGACCTGAAGCGTGGCGAGAAGAGAGCACTCACCGCGGACTGGGATCGTTCGGTGGACGCCATGGAGTTCTCCGCCGATGGCAAGACGCTCTACGCCACGGCCGACAATTTCGGCCAGCATCCGCTGTGGGCCATCGACGTGAAGAGCGGCAAGCCCACCATGCTCACGGGACCGGGCCACGTCGACACATTCAGTGTCGGCAGCAATGAGATCGTGTTTGCGCTCGCTTCGCTCAAGTCGCCATCCGAGCTGTATGCGATCACCACCAAGGGCGATCTGCGTGAACTGCCGCGCATCAACGCCGACGCCATGGCGAACGTGCAGATCGGCGAGCCCGAGCAATTCACCTTTGCGGGATTCAACGACGAAACGGTCTACGGGTATGTGGTGAAGCCGGCAGGCTTCGATCCGCAGAAAAAATATCCCCTGGCCTTCATCATTCATGGCGGGCCGCAGGTGTCGTATGCCAACGCCTGGAGCTATCGCTGGAATCCGCAGACCTACGCAGGCGCGGGCTACGCTGTCGTCTTCATCGATTTTCACGGCTCGCCCGGTTATGGCCAGGCGTTCACCGATTCGATTTCGCAGGACTGGGGCGGCAAGCCGCTCGAGGATCTGCAGAAAGGGCTCGCGGCGGCACTTGCGAAATATCCGTGGATCGACGCCGACCGTGCGTGCGCACTGGGCGCGAGCTACGGCGGCTTCATGATCAACTGGATTGCCGGCAACTGGTCCGAGCCGTTCAAGTGCCTGGTCAACCACGACGGCATCTTCGACAGCCGCGGTATGGCCTATTCCACCGAGGAACTCTGGTTCGATGAATGGGAACACGGCGGTCCGTACTACGAAGTGCCGGAGAACTACGAGAAGTTCAATCCCGCCAATTTTGTCGCGCAATGGCGCGTACCCATGCTGGTCATCCACGGCGGACATGACTATCGCGTGCCCGACACGCAGGGCATCAGCACGTTCACTGCCCTGCAACGTCGCGGCATTCCGAGCCGCCTGCTCTTCTATCCGAACGAAAACCACTGGGTACTCAAGCCGGCGAACAGTATTCAGTGGCACAACGAAGTACTGAAATGGCTGGCCGAGTGGACGCAGGCGGAGGCGTCTGCGGCACAGTGACGGGCGACTAGTCACGGTGACGGGTGACGGGTGACGGGTGACGGGTTCCGAGCCTGGCCTCGTCACCCCTGTCACCTCGTCACTCTCGTCACTGCTGTCTCACCTCACAGCGTCGACAAGCCCGACGACTCGGGCACCCCCGGAGTCATCACCTTCCCTGCCTTCTCTGCCTTCATGCCGAAGATCAGCCGTGTCAGCGCAAAGCGCCTGATCACGTACTGATAACCAAGCACGCATCCCGCCACCGTGCCGGCGAGCACGATCCAGTATTTGATCCACGGCGACCATGGCTGCTGGATGACGTAGTACGCGATCGCGATGATCAGCGTCTGGTGCAGGATATAGACCGGATATGAGGCATCGCGCGCCCACCGCAGCAAGCCATTGCTGAATGACAGATAGCGGCGGCCGAAGCCGAGAAATGCCAGCAGCGCACACCATGTGAATGCATTGGCGATGAAGGCGTCGAACACGCCGCCGCGTTGCACCGTGCCGGTTTCGAACAGCCCGAGCGCAACAATGAGCAATGTCAGGGCCATGCCGAGCGAGGCGTGACGCCACAGCGCCAGCCAGTCCCAGTTGTCCGCGGACGAGGCCAGCGCGAAACCGTACACGGTGAACAGCAGGTAGTTATTGAAGATGTACCAGTCGCCGATGAGTGCGTGCGTTGCCGGAAACAGCGGCTTCAGCAGCGCCTCGTTGATGGCGAGCGGCAGGAACGCCAGGTACAGCCATGGACCGGGACGCACTGCGAAGCGACTGCGTCGCCACCACACCAGCAACGGCAGCAAGGCAGCGGCGTAGACGAACAGGTACATGATGAACCAGAGGTGATGCCAGCTGAAGTTGCCCTGCGGATAAGGCTGAAGCTCCAGCACCTTCTGCAACCAGAACTGCACGAAGCCGCCGTCCCACTGATGCTTCCAGACTCGCTCGAAGTAGATCTGCGGCGGCACGATCAGAAACATGCCGAATGCGAGCGGCACCAGCAGCCGCTTCGCGCGCTCGCGCAGCACAGCGAGGCCTCCATGTCTTGCCAGCGAAAACCAGAGGCTGGCGCCGGCGATGATGAACAGCAAGGGCATCCGCAGGCGATGCGAAATATCCATGGGCAGACGCAGTGCCGGGATGGTCTGCGAGTTCATCAGGTGGAAGTCCCAGCCGACGAACAGCATGCCGGTGTGGAAGAACAGCAGGACGAAAATTGCCAGCACGCGCAGCCAGTCCAGGAACTCGTAGCGCGGTGTCGAAACATCAGGTGAAGCAGCCATCGGTGAAATCCCCTTCTTGGTGACTCTGGGGATCAGTGTGGTTGCCTGCACCGGCAGGCGCAGCGACTTTGGGGTGAGCGGGACGAACTCGTCCGCGAGCGGACGAACCGCCTTAGCCGCCGGGCGACTGCGCCCGTTCGAACAGGTCCGCCTTGAACCGCCTGCTCAGTCTGAGCGTCCTGCCGCTGCGCAGATGGATTTCATGATCGCCTTTGAACAACGGCGTGATGGACTGGATCTCAGCCACGTTCACGGCGGCGGACTTGTGGATGCGTACGAAGCGGTGCTCGCCGAGCTGGGTCAGCAGATCCTGCAACGTGCGTCGCAGCAGATAGCGTTGCGAACCCGTGTGGACGTGCACGTAGTTGTCGTCGGCTTCGAGCCAGTGAATGTCGACACAGTCGATCAGCTGCAGATGCTCGCCGCGCGGTACCAGTAGTCGTTCGCTGGAGCCCGTCTGCGCCCGCGCAGCCTGGATGGCAGAGCCGCCGCTTGCGCCGCTCAGACGTTCACGCACCCTCACCAGCGTGCGCCGCAGGCGCTCCCGATCGTATGGCTTGAGCAGATAGTCGACGGCATCCAGATCGAACGCGCGCACCGCATGCTCGTCGTAGGCCGTGACGAACACGATCAGCGGTGCATTGGCGCCTTCGAGCTGCGCCGCAACCTCGAGGCCGCTCAGGCCGGGCATCTGGATATCCAGGTACACCACCGCGGGCTGCAGCGCGGCAATGGCCTCTGCGGCACCGATGCCATCCGCCGCTTCACCGATCAGTTCGACATCAGGTTCTTCCGTCAGCCAGCGCCGCAGCTTGTCGCGGGCCGGCGCTTCGTCGTCGACGATCAAGGTCCTGATCACGCGGCACCCTTCTCAAACTCGCGCCACGGCAACACCACGCGCGCGTGCACTTCCTCGCCTACCTGAGTCAGTGTGACACCGGCTCGCTCGCCATGGATCAATCGCAACCGCTCGCGACAATTGCGCAGCCCGATGCCACCCGGACGCGCATCGGTGGTCAGCGATCCGGTATTGGCGATCAGAAAATGCAGTTCATCGCCGACGCGCCGGCTGCGCACGCTGATGACGACCGCGGCGTTCGCCGTCTCAACGCCGTGTCGGAAGGCGTTCTCGAGCAGGGGCTGCAACAGCAGCGACGGCACTGCGCCCTCGAGCGTCTGCGGATCGACGTCCCAGGACAACTGCACGCGATCGACGAAGCGTTCCTGCATCACCAGTGCGTACATCTCCAGGACCTTGAGTTCCTCGCCGAGCTGTGCCTGCTCGCCGCGATCGATCTGCAGGCTGGCCCGCAACAGATCGCCGAGGCGTACCAGCAGGCGGTCGGCACGCTCGGGATCGACGTGCATGAGCGATGAGATCGTGTTCAATGCATTGAAGAGGAAGTGGGGGCGCAACTGGCTCTGCAACTGGCGCAGCTGCGCTTCGGCCAGTGCCTTCTGCATGACCAGCAGGCGCTCGCGCTCGGAACGCAACTGGGCGAAGGTGTCGAGCCCGAAAATCACGGCGATCCACAACCCCCCGAACAGCGCGAGCTTCACGCTCTCGTACACGATGATGAAACCCCATCGTTCGTGTACGTACGTCATATCGGCCAGCGCGTACACCCCATCGCGGATCAGGTAGATGGCCGGAATGAAAGTCAGGGCAATGACGGGGAACCAGCGCAGATGCAGCCACACCCAGTACCACGGACGATGCAGATATGCCTCCCAGCGCGCATCGAAGCGCCGGCCCAGCATCAGCCAGAGCGTCGCCATCAGCATGGAACTGCCCTGCCAGACGATGGGCTCCCACCAGTGCACGCCCTCGTGGCGCAGCAGGCTGTCCTGCATTTCGACCACGATCATGGCCAGCCAGAACACACCCCAGAGCAGCAACAGTGCCCGGGTGGCAGCGCGACGATAGGACCTCTCGGCAATCATGGCCGGATTGTAGGAGCTGACAGCGCGGTGGCGAACGCTTTGGGGCAAGCGGGACGGGTGACGGCAGCAGGTGGCAGGCGACAGCAGAAGGCAACAGGAAACACGGTGCGGAAGTCCGATCGACAGGCAAGCTTCCTGCTCGTCACTCGTCTCTCGTCACCGGCTTACTCACTCATCCCTCATCTATCCGCCACGCTGCCTGATAGTTGCGGCCGAGACGAATGATCTGTTCCAGCAGCGCCGGATATTCGCAGCCCGCCGCGCGGGCAGACTCCGCGAAGTCTTCGGCGTGACTGATGTTGGGATTGGCATTGGCTTCGAGAACGAAAACGCTGCCGTCGGGCCGCATGCGGAAATCCATGCGCGCGTAACCGCTCATGTACAGCGCGCGATAGATGCGCTTGGAAAGTTTGTCCAGGTACGCAGCTGCGCCTTCCGGCAGGGACGCGGCAGCGCCGGTACTGATGCCGTGCTTTTTCTGGTAGTTGCGATCCCACTTCACCTTGCGGGTGGCGATGCCGGACATGACTTCCGGCAGCGTGCCGAAATCCATTTCCCACACGGGAAACGTCCTCAGCCGATCGTTGCCGAGCACGCCCACATAAAGTTCCCGGCCTTCGACGTATTCTTCGACCAGCGCATCGGAACTGGTCTGTTCGTGAATGAACTCGATGCGCTCCTTGAGCTTGTCGGCATCGTGCACGACAGAGGCCTGCGAGATGCCGAGCGATGCATCCTCCGTCGCGGATTTCACGAACAGCGGGAATTTCAGTTTGCGCGGCAGCTTGTAACTCACGCCGCGACGAAACAACGCGAAGCCCGGCGTGGGAATGCGGTGATAGGCGAGGATCTGCTTCGACAGGACCTTGTCCCGCGAAATCATCATGCCGCGCGGATTGCAGCCGGTATACGGCTGCTTCATCAGCTCGAGAAATGCCACGACATGCTGATCGTAAGTCACGATGCCCTGGAACTCCTCCATCAGGTTGAAGGCGATGTCGGGCTTCCAGTCGGTGATGGCAGCGCGCAGATCACCGAGGTTGTCCAGCAGACCGAGCGCCTTCACTTCGTGGCCGGCCTTCTCCAGGACGCTGGTGACGTCGAACTCGGTTCTGAATTCGTCGATCTCTTTGGTCGTGTAGCCTTTCAGACTGGCCGGCGGCACCAGGCTTTCATGCATCAGGACAAGGACGCGCAACGGTTTCATACGGATGCAACCGGAGAAAAGGCTGCGGGCTGCAGGCTGCAGCCCGCAGGCCGGAAAAGAGAAAGAGGACGCGGGGAAGCTGCGGCGACATTTCCGCCCTCTTCAGCTACAGCCCACGGCCTACAGCCTACAGCCTTCTTCACAATGCATACCTCTCGCGATCGCGCCGCAGGATATCCATCATGATCCGCTCCAGCACACCCAGCACCTGACGCTTGGCTTCGCGCTGCGAGGTCTCCAGTACCAGGTCCAGTTCGCGACAGCGTTGAATGACAACGCGCAGTACATGATGCACGAGATATGGATGCAGTCGCGAGCGGCGGATCAGCAATCGTTCCAGCTGGGGTCGCACACGGCGCACGAACGTGCTCGCCCGCAGACGGCGATGACGCGCACTGCGTCTGGCGAAGATGCGTTTCAGACGCAGATCGTAGGCGCCGGGACGATCCAGATCGTAGCGCGCACGCTTCTGCGCATAGTGCTCGGCCAGCGTGCGGGTATCTTCATGCAGCGGTTCGACTCGTTCACGGTTGGCCACGACCGCACGCGCACCTTGCAGTTCGCGCATCAGCGCGTCGACGTACTCCAGCTTGCGCAGCGCCGGCCAGCCCTGGTAGTCGCGACGCCAGCGTGCCCGCGGCTGCAGCCACACAGCGAAAGTCTCGGCGAAATCCTCGGACGGGTGACTCTGCGCGTACCAGTGTCCGAGATGCAGCACGTAATCGCGACTGGCCGGATGCGGGCTGTAGACATCTGGATAGGGTCGCGACGATTTCCCGAAAGTCTTGCGCCAGCCCTTGCGCCTGCGCAGTCGGAACGCATTGTCGAGCGCATGGCCAGCTTCGTGTCGCAGAATGCGGGTCAGCCAGTTGGCGTTGCCGCCTTCGACTTCCTGCATGATCTGGCGTTCGAGTCGCATCAGGCGCGGGTGAGCCATGTAGAACGGCACGGCAATGCCGGGCACCCCGTCGGGCGAGAACCATTCTTCGGACAGCCACAGATGCGGATGAAAGCGGATGCCGCGCCGTTCCAGGTCGCGCTGCACCGCCTGCCAGTGACGCTCCACCACGGTGCCGCGCAATGTCAGGCGCAGATCGCAGAAGCGCTTGTTGAGCAGATCGGCATCGCTGAGCGTGGCCCAGGCGGGCTCACGCCGCTTCATCCGACGCGGCTTGCCTCGTTTGCGGGACCGCTTCGAAGTCCTGGTGGTCCGCGTTGCCATGCGATCAGTATGACGTCAGTTGCCGCGCAAGCGCAGGCATGGTTGCGTGAACCTCGAGCGCTCGTGCCCAGGCCGCCGGAATGGCGTCGACTCCGTGCACAGCACCCGCGAGCGAGCCGTAGAGTGCCGCCGCTGTCGCGTCGGCAGAGACCTGGAGAATCCCGAGCATGCCAGCCGCAAACGAAGACGCGGTTGCCGATGCTTCGAGCGCACGCGCACACGCCGACAACGCACCCGGGCGACGACTCGCCAAGCGCTGCCAGCGTCGCTCCAGCAAAGGTTCAAGTTCGGGGCGCATACGGCGCGCGCGCATTGCGGTCACTGCTGTCGTACTCATGGAAGCAGCAGGCTCTCCATGCAGTGCATCGACCAGCAACGCCGTCCACAGGCGGCAGACATCCAGCACCACCGGCGATTGCTGCGTGGTACGCGATACATCCGCGGCCAGATCCATGGCCGCTGCATGGTCACGATGCAGCCACAGCGCTGCGGCCAGGCTGCGTGCAATCGAATGCGCCTCGAGATTTTTCGGATCGTGAGTGCCGGCATTTGCTTTGCCCGACCATTGCCACGAAGCCAGGGCGCGCTTGAACTCAGCGCGTTTCAGCAATTGTTCGTGTTGCCTGGCCGCGGCAACGTAACGCGTCATCTGGTCTTCAGGATCGTGGCCGCCGCGCGCCAGCAGACTCTCCGCGACAACCAGCGTCATGATGGTCTCGGGGCCGGGCGCGAGTATCCGGCCGGTGGGCCACGCAGCAGGATCAAGTGAAGCCTGATCGATGTGTCCCTCTGCCAGTGCAGTCGCGAGCGCATCGCCGACGGCGAGGCCGACCAGGGCGCCCTGCGCGCGCTGCATGAAGGTCGGAGGCACCACGGAGGCCGGCTTCGCTTCTTCGCTCCAGCGCCGCACAAACTCATGCTGCTCTTCGGTCTCGGGCACCGACGGCCAACCGGCGCTGCGCGCGCTCTGCACCCACAGCGATTGCAATCGATCCAGGGCCTGCGCCCCGCTCAGGCCGCCGCGAGTCAGATAACAACCCACGGTAGTCCCGGTGCGACCGATGCCGGCACGGCAATGCACATACACGTTGCGACCGCGTGTGAGCGCATCCTCGATGGTGTCGAGGATGCCCACCATCCACTGCGCATTCTGCGGCAGCCCGTGGTCCTCGATCGGCCAGCGATGATGTTCGATTTCTTCGGGCAGCAGATCCACATAGCCGGGCAATTCCCCGGCGACCGTCAGATCGACGAACGCATCGATGCCTGCCTGCACCAGTCGTTGTATACGTTCCAGCGTTTCCGCCGGCGACTGTCCGCCCGGATATTCACCCGCGAGCAGGCGACCGGGATCGACCCAGTAACTGTTGGCAAGCGGTGTACGCAGAAAATCGGCTGGCATGACTGCGCAATCATAAGGCACGGCGCCGCGCCGATTGGTCCGATAGCGAATCCGGGTGCGCCCGATGGGCTCGACACGGTACGCTGTGGTCCCGATCGCCTCCCTATGAAACCCAGCAAGAGGTCGTCCGATGCCGAGCCTGTTGAGTCGCCTGTTTGCCGTGCGCTCCGTCGACTCCATCGTCAGCGAGCTGAATGCCGCGCCCCCGCTGAAGCGGGTGCTCACCGCCCGCTCGCTCACGGCGATCGGACTGGGAGCCACGATCGGCACCGGAATTTTCATTCTGACGGGCACGGTGGCCGCCAACCACGCCGGCCCGGCGCTCACGATCGCACTGCTGATCGCCGCCATCGGCTCGGCCCTCGCCGCCATCTGCTACGCCGAGTTCGCCGCCATGATTCCGGTCTCTGGCAGTGCCTACACCTATTCGTATGCGACGCTCGGCGAAGCGGTGGCGTGGTTCATCGGCTGGAATCTGTCGCTCGAGTACATGCTGTCGGCATCGGCAGTCGCGGTCGGCTGGTCGGCCTACGTGGTGAACCTGCTCGGCAAGATCGGCATTCATTTTCCGGATGCGCTCACCAGCGCGCCGCTCGGCAAGACGGCAAACGGTCATCTGGGTGCAACCGGGGCCATCGTCAATATGCCTGCGGTACTGATCGTGCTCGCGCTCGGCTGGGTCTGTTATCGGGGCGTCAAGGAATCGGCGACCCTCAACAACTTCATGGTCTTCATCAAGGTCGGCATCATCGTGGTATTCGTGCTTGCAGGCATGAGCTACGTCGACACTGCGAACTGGGATCCCTATATCGTTCCCGAATCCAGCGGCAATCCCGGCCAGTTCGGCTGGCCAGGCATCCTGCAGGGCTCGGCAATCATCTTCTTCTCGTACATCGGTTTTGACACGGCCTCGACTGCGGCGCGCGAAGCCCGCAATCCGCAACGCGACGTTCCGCTCGGCATCCTCGGTGCACTGATCATTTCGGCGGTGCTCTATATCGCCATGAGCGCCGTGCTCACCGGTCTGGTGCCGTACACACAACTCGACGTCGATGCTCCTGTCGCCGTGGCGCTCGATGCTCACCCGCAGCTGCAATGGCTGAATGTCCTGGTGACGACCGGCGCCATCATCGGGATGACCTCCGTGATCCTCATGTCGCTGCTCGGACAGCCACGCATCTTTCTCGCGATGGCCGAAGACGGTCTGCTGCCACCCTCATGGAAGAAGGTGCATCCGGTCTATCGCACGCCGCATGTCGCGACTGCGGTTGCAGTGATCATCGCTGCGGTGTTTGCCGGACTGTTTCCGCTCGATGTGCTCGGCGAACTCATTTCCATCGGCATCCTGCTGGCATTCACCTGTGTGTGCATCGGCGTGCTGATACTGCGCTACACCAGGCCCGGACTGCCGCGCCCGTTTCGTGTGCCGTTCGCGCCGGTGACCTGCGTGCTGGGCGCCATCATCTGCATCGTGATGATGGTCTTCCTGCCGCTCGATACCTGGTGGCGGCTGCTGGTTTGGTCCGTGCTTGGCTTTGCGATTTACGGCTTGTACGGATTCAGGCACAGCAAGCTGAGAGCGGCGGAAAAATCATCGCAGTGACGAGAGCGATCCGGGCGGCCGACGCAGTGCGCATTGCGCGCGCTGCCCGCGTCACTTGAAATCGCCCTGCCACGCCTCACTTCCACTGCATCCCCGCCGACTTTCATCGAGGTTTCCATGCCCGCGACGACCTCTTCCAGTGGTTACGACATCCGTCGCCTGAGCGATGCCGAGCGCGAGCAGTACGCGCAACGACTGACCGCCGAGGAGCGGTACGTAATCCTGCACCAGGGCACCGAACGCCCCTTCTGCGGCACGCTGCTGAACAACAAGAAGACCGGCATTTACGCCTGCCGGCTGTGCGGATTGCCGCTCTACAAGGCAGATTCGAAATTCGAGTCCGGCACCGGCTGGCCGAGTTTCTATCAGCCGTTCGATCCGGCGCACATCACCGAGCTGGTCGACCGCAGCCACGGCATGGTGCGCACTGAAATCCGCTGCGCGCGCTGCGACGCGCATCTCGGCCATGTTTTCGACGACGGTCCGCCGCCGACGCACAAGCGGCACTGCCTCAATTCCGTTTCGCTCGAGTTCTTTGCAGATGGTGATGAAGGGCCGCAACAGAGAACGGCTGGTCAGGATAGTGACCAGTGAGAGCCCTCTGACTCACGTCACCGAAGATCGCCCGGGCGCGATCTTCCAGCTCTTCCCTACCTGTTCCGACCGAGCGTTCCTGTTCCAGAACGCTCGTCACTTTCGTCACTGAAAAACCCGGCGCCGCTCTCCGTTCAGCAACACGGATCACCGGCGCGTGTCCCTGCCCTGCCAGGCTCGTCACTCGGATGAAGACTCTCAGTGAGAGTCTTCCCGATGGGCCGCAAACGCCATCTTGTCCAGCACGCCCATCATCACCGCCGACACCACGAACGTCAGATGGATGATGACGAACCACATCAGCTTGGTGCTGTCGACGGCCGGCTGGGTGCTGATACCCATGAAGGCTCGCAGCAGATGAATGGATGAGATGGCAACGATCGAGGCCGCGACTTTGAGCTTGAGACTGCTGGCGTCGAGTTTGCCGAGCCAGCCCAGGCTGTCACCGCCATCCTTCACGTCGATCCTCGACACGAAATTCTCATAACCGGAGAACATCACCATCACGATGAGGCTGCCCACCAGCACCATGTCGATGAGTGCCAGCAGACGCAGGACCAGATCCGCTTCGGTCACTTCCATGATGGTGTGCAGCAGGTGGTAGATCTCGGTGAAGAACTTGATGCCCAGTCCGAACAGGGCCAGCGACATGCCCAGATAGACCGGTGCCAGCAGCCAGCGGCTCGCAAACAGCAGCTTTTCGATCGTGCGTTCCATTCAGAATGCTCATCAGAAAGGGGCTCAGATTTTAACTGGCGGCTGTCGCGTTGAAAGGGTCGCGTGCCGTCGGCGAGGCGTGTGGCCGCCACTATTGGCCGATCCACTGCCGGAGGGTACAGTGGCAAAAAAGGACAGGACATGGTCGCACCAGACATGCAACCGCAGGACGCCACCGATCCCGAGCTGCAGTTCCGACAGACCGAGCGGTTCGAGCAAGCGCGATTGCAACTCGCGCGACTGCATGTAAGTGAAGGCGTCACGTTGCGTTCCGTCTGGCTGGAACTGGCGGAACTGGTTTCGGCGGCGCTCGATGTCGATCGCGTCGGCGTCTGGGTGCTGGTCGATGAAGACCGTGCACTGCGCTGTCGCTATCTGTTCCAGCGCTCGAGCCAGGAGCTCTTTCAGGGCGTGGTCCTGCATCAGGCGGACTTTCCCGCGTACTTCGCCGCCCTGCAGTTGCATCGCACGCTGCCGGCGGACGATGCCAGAACCCTCGAGATCACCCAGGAGCTGAGCGGTTCGTACCTGGAACCGCTCGGCATTACCTCCATGCTGGATGCGCCCATCTATGTCCAGGGCAAGGTGGTCGGCGTCGTCTGCCATGAACATGTCGGCAGCGTGCGTACCTGGAGCGGCGCGGAAGCCGATTTCGCCAGCGCAGTGGCCGACAACATCGCGCGGATCTATCAGGAGAACGAAAGTCAGCATGCGCAGTCGGCACTGAGCGCCTACGAGCATCAGCTCATGGAACTGCATCGCATGGAAGCCGTGGGCCGCATGGCGGCCGGCATCGCTCACGATTTCCGCGGCATTCTCGGCGCCGCCACCGGTTTTGCCGATCTGATCCGGCGCGTCCCGGAGCTGCCGGCCGATGCCGATCGCTATGCGCAGCGCATCGTCGACATCCTGCAGCGTGGCAACAAGCTCACGCAGGAGATCATGACTTTCGGCCACGATTCGCCGGTGTCGCCGCGCGTGATCGAAGTTCGCCGCAGCATTGAATCGCTCGCGGCCATGTTCCGGGTGCTGCTGGGCGGCAGTATCCGCCTGGTGCTCGACGTCGGTCGACCGGTGAGTCGTGTATTCATGGATGCCACACAGCTCGAGCGCACTCTGCTGAACCTGATTCTCAACGCGCGTGACGCCATGCCCGATGGCGGCGATGTGACCATCCGTATCGAGGATGCTGACCTGACTGACAATGACGGCGAGACCGGAACCTTCGTGCGCATCAGCATCATCGACACCGGAGTGGGCATGGACGCACAGACCTGCGCGAACATGTTCAAACCGTTCTTTACCACCAAGGGCATGAACGGCACCGGGCTCGGACTCGCAATCGTGGATCAGATCATTACGCGGGCCGGCGGCACGATTCGTGCGGAAAGCACGCCGGGTGAAGGTACGGCCATCCGCTTGTACATTCCGAGAATCGCGAACGCCGCGGCCGACTAGCGATGGCGGCCGGCTGATCGCGTCATCGATCTGCGCGAGCCGGATCGTCTGTGGCTACGACGTAATCCGGATACTGTTTGCGGAAGCGCCGCCACTCGCGGTCCGCCTGCCGGTCCTCTCCATCATGCCGCAGCTGACGGATGTGCTCGAGCCAGGGCTCGGGCTCCCGGAATGCTTCAGTTGTGTCCGACGCTGCATCCGTTGAACCGGACGCGTTCGTTCTGACCGTATCGCGCGGGCCCGCACCACGAGCGCTGCGTGCAGCGCGATGGCCGGTGAGCACAATTTCATCCAGCTCTTCGCCGCCCGTCGCCTGCGCGGGACTGGGCGCGGCTTTGGCGAGCGCAACATCCGCCGGGGCACCTGCCGGCGCCGGTTCGCTGACTTCTGCCGCGAGCTTCGGCTCCGCAACACTCGGCCGCGGGGCAGCCACGGCAGGCAGGGACGCGATGGCGTCTACTTGTGCCCTGGGCGCTGGCGCGGCAGCCGTTGCCGACGACTCCGCAGCAGCACGACGTTTCTGCATGCCCGCCGAATCGATACGGGCCTGTTGCACCTGCCTCGCCATCTCCATCTCTGCACGCGCAGCCGCAGGCGCTGCGGGCGGAGCTGCGGGCACCACCAGCGGCGCCGCTGCTGCGCGCTCAGCGGCCACCGACTTGTCTTCCATGGATTCAGGCTGCGCGGCGGCGCCGGGCGCTTCCTGCCTCACCTGCGGCAACAGCAACGTTTCGTGCTGCACACCGCTGCGGATCACGATGGAGACGACGAGCAATGCCGACGCCGCAAGCGCCGTGGGCACTGCCCATCGCATGAGCCGCCCGCGGCGACGGCGAACGGCAGCGAGATCATCCCGGGGCGCTGCCGCCGACTCCTTCTGCAGTGCCGCGCGAGCCTGCTCCAGCACCAGCGCGTCGAGATGCGCAGGCACCGCATCGTCCTGAAGCTCGCGATACTGCTGCGATATCTGCGATTCGCGGCGCAGGTACTCCTCGAACTCACGGTCGTCCATGGAAGGACTCGTTGGCAGATGGTCGGTGGGGCGATTCATGATTCTGCCCCGGCCTCGCCGGCCCGCGGCGCATGCAACTGCAGCGCTGCCCGCAACTTGCCCACTGCGTAGCGCAGACGGCTCTTCGCCGTCTCCATGGCCACGCCGGTCACCCTGCCGATCTCCTCCAGCGACAGGCCGGTCTCTTCGTACAGCAGGAACACATCGCGCTGTTCCGCCGGCAGCGCTTCGAGCGCACGTCTGAAGGCGATGTGCACTTCGCGGCTGGCCGCTGCACTGTCGGGTTGATCCTGCGACGAGCCCGGCAATTCGTCCTGAAGTTCATCCACATCCTGCATGCGGCCTGCGTGCTGACGCCCGCTGCGCCGGAAATGATCGACGGCGCAATTGTGTGCGATGCGAAACAACCAGGTATTGAACTGTGCTTTCACTTCGTAGCGTTCGCGGCTGGCGATAACCTTGCTCCAGACTTCCTGAAACAGATCGCCGGCGATCTGCGCGTCGTGGCATTGACGCTGCAGGTAGCGGTAGAGCGGTCCCTTGTACCGCGCATACAGAATCTCGAATGCGCGCAGGTCGCCGTCGCGATACCGCAGCATGAGAGCGGCGTCGTCCTGCACCGTCGCGTCATGGCGAATCTCAGGTGTCGCCGAGCGCACCGAGCCTGCTGGCAACGCAACACGCGCCATCGATGCAGACATCGTGCTCGGCTCGGCACTATCGCTCATGTGCTCGACACAGCATCCTCTTGCAGCAATTCGCCGGCGAAGCGTAACGCAAAATGGTCGGTGGTTATGCGGTACTGCCCGGCAAGGCCGGTCGGCAATATCACCGACCGGTTTTGCGGCTTGCGAGCTCTCATCGCGCAATCTGACCCACCTGAGCCGCACCGTCGCCTGGCGTGAGTGCCTGCGCCGTGCGTACCAGCGACACGAACTCGCGTCGGTACCCGTCAGCGTCCCTGCCGAGTGCGCTGCTGGCGAGATTGACGATCTCATCGTAGCCGAAGGCGCCGGTGTACTTGCCGCCGCGCAGCACCTGGCCGAAAGCGGCAACGCTCGCCGCGAAACGCAGATCCGCCGACATCTTCGCGGCTGGCACGAGGGTATTTCTGGCAATCGGATACTCGAGCAGTCGGCTGGTATCGCCGTCGGGCAGCTTGTAGCGCAGCCGCACATTGGCGATCTCGCCGTTGTCCGCGATGGCCGCCGGCTGCGCAGCAGCGTAACGCAGCGGATCGATGCGTCCGTTGGCTCCGGCGGGCACGATCTCATACAGGGCCGTGATGCGATGTCCCGCACCGATGTCACCCGCATCCACCTTGTCGTTGTTGAAGTCCTCGCGCGCCAGCATGCGGTTCTCGTAACCGATCAGGCGGTACTCCGCGACTTCAGCTGGATTGAACTCCACCTGAATCTTCACATCCTTCGCAATGGTGAACAGCGTCGAGGACAGTTCGCTGACCAGCACCTTGCGCGCTTCGGCCAGCGAATCCACATACGAGTAGTTGCCATTGCCCGCATCGGCCAGCCGTTCGAGCAACTGATCGTTGTAATTGCCGGTGCCGAATCCGAGTGTCGTCAGCGCCACCCCGGAGGCGCGCTGGCGCTCGGCCATGTCCACCAGCGCCTCGAAATTCACGGTGCCGACATTGAAGTCCCCGTCGGTTGCCAGCACGACGCGATTGATGCCCTTGTCGATGTGTGCCGCCTTCGCCAGTTGGTAGGCGCGCTGGATACCTTCGCCGCCGTTGGTCGAGCCGCCCGCTTCGAGCCGGTCGATGGCGTCGCGGATCTTCTGTTTCTGATCGCCGGAAGTGGGCTGGAGTACGACGCCGGAGTTGCCCGCATACACGACCATGGAGACGCGATCGCGCGCAGTGAGCTGATCGGTCAGCAGGCGGAAAGCATTCTTGAGCAGGGGCAGCTTGTCCGGCGACTCCATCGAACCGGAAACGTCGATGAGAAAGACGAGATTGGCCGGCGGGCGTTCGCTGGCGGAAACCTCGAAGCCCTTGATGCCCACTTTCAGCAACCACGCGTCCTGGTTCCACGGCGCGTGCGCAAGCTCGGTCGCCACCTTGAAAGGCACTTCACGCGTGGCGGGCGGCGCGTACTGGTAGTCGAAGTAGTTGATCATTTCCTCCACGCGCACCGCGTCCTGCGGCGGCAGCTGACCGTCGTTGAGGAAGCGACGTACGTTGGCGTATGCCCCGGTATCGACGTCAATGGAGAATGTCGACACCGGCTCTTCCGCAGCACGATGCACCGGATTCTCGGAGCGATGTTCGTAGCGTTCGGTATTTGCCGGTTGCTGATAGATCGGCATCGGCATGCGATAGGCCACCATGGGTGCGCTGACCGCCGCCTTGCCCAGGGTGCCATGCGGCCCGGAAGCGGCGTTGCGCGCCTGGCGTCCACCGGTCACGACGATTTCACTGAGATCCGGTTCTGCCGCTGCGACCTCGGGACGTCCGATGGCATCGACGTGTTGGTCGCGTGCCGACTCCTCCACTGGCCGTGGCGGCTCCGGCTGCTGGGCGGCACAGGCTGTCAGTACCGCGGCGACGACCAGCATCGAGGACTGGCGAACGGGCGTTTTCATGAATCTGCTCCGTATCAGCGCTCCAGATGCGCTGTTTCCCCTGTAAACGACGGCTCGTGCCGGTTCGGGTTACGGTTTGCAGAAGAAATCGGATTCCGGGATGGGTACCGCAGGAAAGAGACCCATTGCGCTTCAGTGAGCGGCTAACGCCGTGCGCCGAGTTCGTCGAGATGGCCGAGCAGATCGGCCGGATCTTCGAAAACGCGGAAGGCGCCTGAGCGCTCCAGTTCGTCGAGACCGTAACCGCCAGAGAGCAGCCCCACACCGAGGGCGCGCGCACGCTGAGCGGCGAGCATGTCCCAGACGCTGTCGCCCACGACGAAGCATTGCATGATGTCTACTCCGAGTTTCTCCGCAGCCGCCAGAAACAGATCGGGATCAGGCTTGGCATAACGCACCAGGTCGCGCGTAATGACGGGCACCCGTTGCACATCGACGCCGAGGTTCGCCAGTACCGGGCCCGCCGTTTCCATGCGTCCGCTGGTGGCAATGGCCCATGGAATCCGTGCTTCGCTCAGGAATGCCAGCAGCTCGCGCGCACCCGGCAATGGCTGGATCCGGGCGCTGCGGCTGCGGTAGGCCTCGGCATGATGCTGCTGCAACCGGCTGATGCGTTCGGACGTCAACTCCAGCCCCGTTTCGCGCAACAGCATGTTGGTGAACAGACCGCCGCTCATGCCGATCTTGCGATGGATGCGCCACACCGCCAGTTCGATGCCGTCCGCACTCAACGCCTCGTGCCACGCGAGCACGTGCTGATAGACGCTGTCGACCAGCGTGCCATCGAGATCGAACAGAAAAGCGGTCGTCGCTGCCATGACGTATTCCTCCGGTACGTTGCCATGATGGCCGCACTGCGGCGGCACGACCATCGGTAGCCGACGCAGCGTCAGGCGTCAGCGAGGTTTCCACAGCAGCTCATCGAGCTGCTGTGCACGATCCGGCCAGCCGTAGTCGTCGAGACTGATGCGGCCACCGATGAAGACGATGCCTTCGGCTTCGAGCTTGCGGCGCTGCCGGAGATACGCATCGCTGCCTGCGGGAAAGGAAATTCGTCCGCTGGCGTTGATGACGCGGAACCACGGCAGATCGCGTACCGATGTCGTGCGTAACACGGTACCGACGAGTCGCGCACGGCGCGGCAATCCGGCCACGTCCGCCACTGCGCCATACGTGCTGACGCGTCCGCGCGGAATGCGTCGGACCGCGGCAACAATCCGACCGGACAGTTCGGCGCCGGCTGCGCCATCCACCTTCGCAGCTCGCGAGGTCTTCTTCTTTGTGCTCTTCGCGGCAACCTTGCCGCGCCGCCTGGCGCTGTACGCCCGACCCTTCAACGCGGACTTGTTCATCGACAACTCATGCCGATCAGATCGGCACCCGATCGTGCACCGTCTGTTCCGCGCGATCGGCGCGATCGGGATTGCGCCTCCGCTCGCCGCCGGACAGTGCTATGCCGAGCGCCGCGACGAATGGCATGACGCGCTCGAGAAAGTCACCTGGAGAATCGGGCAACACATGAAACAGCACGGTCAGCAGGAAGCCAGCCCACAGCGCACCCAGGGTCGAACCCGGCCGGACACGCTTGCCCGATATGCGCACGATGAGCAGCGGGCCAAATGACGCGCCCAGCGCCGTGAACGCGAACAGTGCGTTATCGAGCCCACCCGATCCCATATACGGCGAGAGGCACAACGCCGCGATTGCGTAGACCACCAGCACCACTCGGGCCCACGCGAACGCCAGCATCGAAATCGAACGTCGCACATCCGTGGACAGACACGCCGCCAGCACGAGCAGTCGATTGCCGATGGACGTCAGCAACGCAGCCAGCAGCACGCAAATCAGAACCGCGGACACAATCGGCGGCAGCATGCGCCCGATCATGCTGATCAGTGCCAGCTCAGGTTGCTGCAGGCCGCCGTACAGCAGGCTCGCGCTCCAGCCGCTGAGCAGCACCAGCGCCAGCAACAAACCGATCAACGGCAACGTCAGCCAGCGCAGCCGTGCCAGCGCAGCTTCATCGCGCACGGCCATCAGGCGACTCGCCGCATGGGGCTGACCGAACAGATCAAAACCGAACGCGCTGACACCCGCAACGAAGGCAACGGCCACGATCCCCGAACGCCCCCCGAACCAATCGCTCGCCTGCGGTCCCAGCGCAGCAAAGCCCGCCCGCAACTGATCGGCACCGTCATAAAACGCCAACGCCATCAGGGGTGCAATCAGCACGATGAGCAGTACCGCAGACAGTGCCGCCGCATCCGCAAGACTCGCAGCCCAGAAACCACCGGCCAGCACGAAAGCAACGATCACTGCCATCGCAGGAATCGCCGCCGTGGTTGCATCGAATCCGAAGTCGGTGACGAACACAGAAGTCGCCACGGACAGGACCGCTGAGATTTCCAGCAGCAATGCGATCGAGACGATCAAGGCGGCGGAACGCACGATCAGGGGCTGCAGCCGATCGCCGGCGTCCATGCTCAGGGCCTGAATGAGCGTCAGGCTGTGCTGGCGCACGGACAGTTGCCGCAGGCGCGGAGCAATCCAGAAGAGATTGATTGCATAGCCGAGCATGACGGCGAGCCACATCCAGATGGCGGCCAGTCCCCACGCGAACGCGGCACCCGCCAGCACGAACAGCAGCCAGAGCGGAGATGCATTGGCCGTATGGCTCAAGACTGCCAGCCACAAACCCATGCGGCGGCTCGCCAGAAAGAAATCTCCGACGTTGTGAGTGCGACGTCCACCCCACGTCGCCATGAACAGCAGCGCTGCGCTGCAGGCGGCCAGGGCAATCAGCGCAATTGTGGTTCGGGTCATCCGGCAGCCGGCAAAGCTCTCCAGGGAGGCGGCATGGTGAAGGCCGGCTCGCGGTTTGTCGACCGTTGCCCGCTGTCGGCGCCGCCGCTATGGCGTTTTCTCAAGTCTTTTCTGACGCGCTGTTTCCAGCGTGAGACACAGGCTGCGCGCGCCCGCCGCAAGCCGCGTCGTCGAGCGGGCCAGATCGTCGGGCAATACGGAATAGAGATTGCCGTCGCGCACCGCGTGCATGTAGGTGAGGTGTCGCCACAAATCGAGTCCTTCCGCGCGCGCATCGCCGGTCGCGACAATGACGTCGGGATCGGCGGCTATGACCGCTTCGACAGACACTTGCGGCGCCAGATCGTTGAGATCCGCGAACACATTGCGGCCGCCGCACAGGGCGATAACTTCACTCATGATCTGCTGACCGTTGATGGTGTACAGCGGTCGATCGTTGATCTGCAGAAACACAGTGAGATTGGTCCGGTGTGCAAATTGCTGCCGCAGCCCTTCGATGTGCTGCTCGAAGTCCGCGGCCTGCCGTTCCGCGACGGCCTGCGTGCCGGCCAGCTCGCCGATCTGCCGCAGACCGGCAGCAATGTCCGCAAGGCTGCGCGTACGAACGATTTGCACGCGCACCTGCAATGACCTCAGTCGCTCGACCACCGGCTGCGGCGTGCCCGGTTCCCAGGCGAGCACGACGTCGGGTTGCAACGCGAGCACACGCTCGTAGTCGATGCGAAAGGCATCGCCGATCCGGGGAATGGCGCGCGCCGCCTGCGGATAGTCGCTGTACTCGACAGTGCCCACCACGAGTTTGCCGGCACCCGCCGTAAAGGCGAGTTCGGTGAGATTGGGTGCGAGGCTGACGATTCGAGTCGCGGCTGCGGCTGGCAGTGCGCTCAACAGGCCCAGCAACAGCAGCAACGAGCGGATAGAGAAACAGACTCGACGAGGTCGTGCCCAACGCACTGATCGAATGGTGAGCATGTGAGCAAGTGCGCCCATTCCGACCCTCTATTCCTTCACTGTCCGCTGTCCGCTCGCACTGATCAAGGCATGCAGACGCGCCCAGTCGAATGCCGGACCCGGATCGGTCTTGCGTCCCGGCGCAATATCGCTGTGACCGGTAATGCGATCGAGCGACAGTGGGGGGTACGCGGCGCAGAGCTGCACGATGACTTCGCACAGCGCGCGATATTGCGCCGGGTCGTACGGAATGGTGTCGGCCCCTTCGAGCTCGATCCCGATCGAGAAATCGTTGCAGCGCTCGCGGCCGCGATAACTCGACGCGCCGGCATGCCAGGCACGCCGATGGAACGGCACGTACTGCACGACTTCACCGTCGCGGCGAATGAGCAGATGGGAGGAAACCTTGCGATCGGCGATGTCCGCGAAATACGGATGAACGTCCGGCGGCAATGTATTGGTGAACAACCGATCGATCCACGGCCCGCCGAACTCGTCCGGCGGCAGACTGATGCCATGGACTACGATCAGGTCCGCCTCGACCCCGGGCGGGCGATCGTCGCAGTTGGGGGACGCAACCTGCCGCGCGCCTGGAAGCAGGCCGGTCTCGACATCGATCTGGTCGGAAGGAGCGGACATGGCTCCTATCGTATCGGAACGACCCGACCTGATCCTCGTCATATGGTCGCTGCGCAGGCACGCCCCTTGCTTGCCTTGATTACAATCAACGTTTCGCAGCCAGACACCCAACGCAGGGAACCATGAGGCTCAACAGGATTTTCTGTGAAGGACCGCTGACGAACGGCGCAACAGTGACGTTGCCTGCGGCAGGGGCCTATCACGTCGCTCGCGTGCTGCGCATGCGTGTCGGCGCACCGCTGGTCGTATTCGACGGCAACGGCAGCGACTATCAGGCCGAGATCGTGGAAGTCGACGGCGACAAGGTCTTGGTAACGCTGCACAGCCAGGCGCCCGGTACTGGCGAGTCACCCATCAGAATCACGCTGGTTCAAGGCGTCTCCCGCAGCGAGCGCATGGACTGGACCTTGCAGAAGGCGACCGAACTCGGCGCTGCCGCAGTATCGCCCGTGCTCACTGCACGCAGCGTGGTGCGGCTGGACGCGAACCAGGCGGCGAAGAAGCAGGCGCACTGGCGCGGCATTGTGGTCGGCGCGTGCGAACAGTGCGGCCGCTCGAAAATTCCGCCCGTGAGCCTGCCCGTCAGCCTGCGCGACTATTTCGCCAATGTGCGCAAGGACGGAATGCGACTGGTGCTCAGCCCCTCGGCGCCCGCCTCGCTGGCCGGCATCGCCAGCCTGCCATCCAAAGTGGAGCTGCTGATCGGTCCGGAAGGCGGTCTCGACGATGATGAGATTGCTGCTGCCCAGAAAGTGGGCTTCATGCCGGTGCGTCTCGGCCCACGCGTGCTCCGAACAGAGACAGCAGCCGTCGTGGCGCTGACGGTGTTGCAGGCGCTGTGGGGGGATTTGCAGTGACAGGGGCAAACTGATCAGCTGGCCGACTGGTCGGCTGGTCAGAGTGTTCGCCTGATGAGTAACTGGACCGATGACAGGAGCCGCTGATCGGCGCGCCAACTGACGGCAGCAGGGGTCACGAGACGTTCTCGTTCTGGCCAGCGGACCAGCAGACCAGCAAACCAGCTCCCTTCCGCTGTTATCCCGCTCGCGTCTCTTCGCTGATCATCCTCTCCAGACAGTCGAAGTCCGGGATCAGCGGCGACTCATTCAGCATCCGGACCTGACACAGCACCGGTCCATGATCGGAAAAGCTGCGGTCCGGGTCTGCCTTCACGACATCGGGATTCACGCGCACGAGCTGCGGAAAGCCCTGCGTGATCAGGCCGAAGTATCCACCGGTGAGATGAGTGCCGAGCGCCACGAACACCACGATTCGCGTGCGCGTACCGGGCGGTGGATACGACTGCCCGCACGCTGCCTCGAACGAAATCACCGGAATCTGCCGGCCATTCCAGGTAATCGTCCCCAGATACCACGGCGGCGTGCCTTCCATGGGCTCCGGCTCCTGCCATGTGATCACTTCAGCCACGTTCGCACGCGGCACGATCAACCGCTCCTCACCGAGCGGAATGAGCAGGCTGTACAGTTCGTGAGCGAGTTCGGAGTTCATATGGGTTGGCTGGCCGCTGGTTCGCTGGTCGGAAAGGAATCAGCTGCTTGTTCTGGCCAGCGGGTCGGCCAGCGATCCTTCCTCATGCCATCCTCCGGTGCCGGCGCCGTGCTTCGACCAGCGGTTCGATGGCGTCGAGCAGCTGATTCTCCTGATACGGCTTGCCCAGATAGTCGTTGACGCCGATTTCGATTGCGCGGGCACGATGTTTTTCACCCACGCGCGAAGTGATCATCACGATCGGAATGTCGGCCAGACGTGCGTCGGCACGCACGTGCGTGGCGAATTCGTAGCCGTCCATGCGCGGCATTTCGATGTCGAGCAGAATCACGTCCGGCAGATGGTCCTGCAGAATCGAGAGCGCGTCGACGCCGTCTTTCGCCGTCATGACCTTCATGCCGTTGCGCTCCAGCAGACGCTGCGTGACGCGGCGCACGGTGATGGAATCGTCTACCACGAGCGCAAAGGTGCGGCGGTCTTCGCGCGGACCTGCCATGAGCTCGCTGCGCCCGCGCCATTCCGAGCGCACCAGCGCGCCCATGTCGAGAATGATGACGATGCGGCCATCGCCCATGATGGTGGCGCCGGAAATGCCCCGGATGGTCGCGATCTGCGGACCCACGGACTTCACCACCATCTCGCGCGTGCCGACCAGTTCGTCAGGCACGATCGCGGTTGAATGATCGCCAGCGCGGATCAGGATCAGCGGCACGGAAACATCGCCGTCCGGCAGCACCGACGGACCGCCGCCGACGAATGCGCCGAGATGCTGGAAACGATAGAGCTGACCGCCATAGTTGAACGTCGGCGTTTCTTCCGCGAGATGCTTTTCGACATCCGATCGCTGCACGCGCGCCACGCCTTCAACGGACGGCAGCGGCAGCGCGTAGAGCTCTTCGCCCGTGCGCACGATCAGGGCCTGGGTAATCGCCAGCGTGAACGGCAGACGGATAGTGAATTTCACGCCCTGCCCGGGTACGGATTCGGTGAAGAGTGCGCCGCCGAGCTTCTTGATCTCCGTGACCACCACGTCCATGCCGACGCCGCGACCGGCATGCTGGGTCACGGACGATGCCGTGCTGAAGCCGGGCTCGAGAATGAGCTGCATGGCTTCCTCATCGGACAGCACACGCCCTTCCGCCAGCAGGCCGCGGGCACGCGCACGTTCGCGCACAGCATTCACGTCGATGCCGCGACCGTCATCTTCCAGCACGATGATCATCTCGGCGCCTTCGCGATGCAGACCGACGCGGATCGTGCCGCCTTCCGGTTTGCCCCTGGCCGCGCGCTCCGCCGGCGACTCGATGCCGTGCACGATGGAATTGCGCAGCATGTGTTCAAACGGCGGCAGCATGCGATCGAGCACCTGACGATCGAGTTCGCCTGCCGCACCGGCAACGACGAGTTCGGCCTTCTTGCCTTCGTCGGCTGCGACCTGTCGCACCAGACGGCTCAGGCGCTGCACGTGGCGCTGGAACGGCACCATGCGGGTGCGCATCAGTCCGCTCTGCAGTTCGGTGACGACGCGCGCCTGCTGCAGCAGCAGGTTCTGACCTTCGCGCGTGAGATTCTCCAGCAGGCCTTCGATGCTGCCCACGTCGCTGACCGCTTCGGCGAAGGCGCGCGTGAGCTGCTGAATGGTCGAGTAGCGATCGAGTTCGAGCGGGTCGAAATCGGCGCGATTCGGGTGTTCTTCCTGATGACGATGCAGGATCTGCGCTTCGGTCTCGAGTTCGAGCTTGCGCAGCTGTTCCTTCAGACGAGTCACGGTGCGACTGAGTTCGGCGAGGTTGAACTCGATCGATCCCATCTGCTGCTCGAGTCGCGAACGGAAAATGCTGACCTCGCCGGCATTGTTCAGCAGGTTGTCGAGCAGATCGGCGTCGACGCGCGCGAACTCCTGGCGTTCCTGCACCTGGGGTTCGCGGCCCGGCGGCAGCGCGGGTGCCGGTGCCGGCTCCGGCGCAGGTTCGCTGGTCGCCAGTGGCTCGACAGGCGCCATGTCGTTCTGGGGCGCAGCACTTTCGGCCGGTGCCGCGGCGCTCAGTTCATCCGCACCGAATTCCACTTCGATTTCGGCCGGTGCGTCGGCCGCCGTGATGAATTCATCGCTCGCCGTCATTTCGACGGCATCGTCATCCGCATCAAGCGGCGCGCTCGGGGGCGACGCCGGCTCCAGCGCAGCAGCAGCTTCGGCCGGCTGTGCTTCGACGGGTTGCTGTACTGCCGGCGCAGCGGCCTGCGGCGCAACCGCAGCAGCAGGCGCCGCGGGCTGCTCATGACCGGACAGCACACGAATGCGTGAAATCAATTCGCGCGGTCGCGCACAGCGGCCGCCCTGACTGACCGTGTCGCGCATGCGATGCAGCGTATCGAGACTGGTCTGCAGCGCATCGAACACGGGCTGATCGCCGGGCACCTGCCCCGCTTCCACCAGTTCCATCAGTGTTTCGAGTTCATGGCTCAGATCGCCCATGGCCCGAATGCCGGCCATCCGCGCACCGCCCTTGAGCGTGTGCAGCACGCGCTTGAGCTCGAACACCAGCGACTGGTTGGCGCGATCGCGCGCCCAGGACGACAGCGAGCTTTCGGCGGTCTCCAGCAACTCGGAGGCTTCCTCCGAAAAAATCGCGGCGACGTCCGGATCGAAATCTTCGTCGAGTTCCTCTTCTTCCACCGGCGCAGGTGCAGCAGCCGCCACCGGCGGCGGCACCGTGGATGCCGCCTGTTGCATCGGCACGGATTCGGGAGCAGCCGGCTCTGCGGCGGCGGCAGGTTCTGTCGCAGGCTCTTCCTCGCGCGGTGGCATCATGGTCAACGCCACGCTGTGCACGGTTTCTGCGTCGTCTGCCGGCGCCTGCACCTGCATGGCTTCGCTCGGCAATTCATAGTCGATTTCGACGGATTCTTCTTCGGCGAGCACGACCGGTTCGTCGATCGACTCCTGCGACGCAGCGCCATCCAGCACGATTTCCTCGCCCGCGTCCTGCGGCGCAAGCGCATCGGATTGCGCGAGCACGTCATTCTGTTCGGCCAGTGGCTGCTCGCTGTCGGCACCGAGCACGGGAACCCGATTGGTTTCCGCCAGCTCGTCGATATCGGCGACTTCGATGTCGTGGTCCGCGAAGACCGAAGCGTCGAGTTCCTCGATGATGCTCTCTTCGACCAGGATTCCCTCGCTGGCAGAGTCCTCCACCGATGACGTCGATGCATCCAGGCTCCGCGCCAGGTCGCCTACCGACTGCGTTTCCTCATCGTGCGCCAGCAATTCGTCGTTGGTCGCCGCATCCTGGCCAGCGGGCGCATCTTCCGGGAAATTCTGGTAGCTCCAGTCGAGCATCTTCAGTTCGTCCGCGTCGGTCGAAGGCAACTCGATCACTTCGACTTCAATCGTCTCGTTGTGCGGCGTGACTTTCGGAAACTCGCCTGCACCGAACACATTGGTGGCCTGGTGCTCTTCGAGGTCGATCTCGGTGGAGATGGTCTCGCTGGACCGATCTTCCGGCTCAGAGGGCGGCTGTGTCATGGCATCTTCCTTGAGCACCGGGATGGCCCGGGTGGCCTCGGCACCCACGTCGAGGGTTTCACCCAGGCGCGCAATTTCCTGATCGAGTGCGTGCTCGAGCGCATGCAATCGCTGGATGACACTGTCCTGATTGACGAAGAAGCCCGTGTCCTCGTTGATGTGATCGACGACCTGCTGAATCAGCGCGACGGAATCCTTCAGTACGTCGAGCCCTTCGCCGGGCAGACCGGCCGAATTGTCATGCAGCTTGCGGATGTAGCGATTGAGCGGATCGGCAACCTTGATGCCCTGGCGGGCGCCGGCTGTTTTCGCAGTGCCGCTCAGCGTGTGACAGGAGCGGTAAAGATCTTCGGTCACCTGGTAGGGCGGGTTCGCCAGTGCACAGGTTCCGATGAACTTACGAATGACCGCGAGGTGTCCCGCGGTTTCTTTGGCGTAGATTTCGTGCAGCGCCGGATCCATCGGCTCTATCGTTTTTTTTTGCGCGGGTTCCGGTGCAGGAGGCGGCGCAGCGGCAGCGGATGGGGTGACAGGCTGCTTCAGTATCGGTGCCGCGGGCGGCGCAGCAGCAGGCGCAGCACTGGAACGCATGCCGGACAGGGCATTGGCCTTCGCCATGATGGCGCCCACATCGGTCGCCGGCGCGCGCCCGGTCTCGAGTTGCTCAACCAGTTCCGGTACGGCTGCAACCGCAGTGCGCAGCATGCCCATCATGTCGGGCGTGCGATCCAGTGTCTTGTTGATGACCCGGTTCAGCAGATTCTCGATCGACCACGCGAATTCGCCGATGAGCTGCGCGCCGACCATGCGGCCGCTGCCCTTGAGCGTGTGGAACGAGCGCCGGATGTTGACCAGCGAATCGCTGTCCTGCGGGTTCTGATCCCACAGCGGAAAGAATTTCTGCAGTCTGGCGATTTCGTCCTTCGCCTCCTCGATGAACAGCTCGAGGAATTCCGGATCGATCTCGCGATCAGTCGGCTTGACCAGGGCGGGCGGCGTCACGACATTGACCGGTGCTGCAGTGATCGCAGGTCGCTTCGGCGCCGGCGTAACCGGGGCGCGATCCAGCACGGCGGTGCGTTCGTGTTCGGTCGGGGCCGCCACAGTCTGCGACAGCGGCTCGATAACGATGGTGTGGGCGTGATCGACTCCCGCGTAGGCTTCCTCGCGCGGCACCGGCTGAGTCTCTGCCAGATACTTCAGGCAGGTTTCGGCGTTGTCGAGCATGTACCAGGGGTCGGCGCGTCCGGCCTGCAGCGTCTCCATGTAGTACTCGATCGCCACGATGGCATCGGCCAGACGGTCGACCGCTTCGGGCGGCAGCGTCATGCCGTCGGAGCGGACGAACTGCGACAACGCGCGATCGATGCCTTCCATGATCTCGGCAGCGCGCGTCTTGCCCAGCATCATCAGGCCCGCGGTAATGCCACGCACCAGCGCTGGAATCTGATCGATACCCTGTCCTTCGCGCGACTTGTCCATGGACTGCGCGATGGCTTCCTTGATGCGTGCCATGTTCACGATGCATTCGCGCAGCACCGCCTCGGTGACCTGGCGGAATTCGACGTCGTCGGCGCCGGTCACCTTGCTGGGCGCCTGTGACTGCGGCTCGCCGGTCGGCACGATCATGCCGACGAGCTGTTCGTCGAGACTGTCCTCGACCTTGATCAGCGTCGATGCCATGCGCAGCAACGTGCCCTCGTTCACGGGCTTCTGCTGCACCACGATGGCCTGCAGGTCCGTCGTTTCGTTCTGCACCTTGTCGCGCAGCTCACCCAGACCGAGCACGCCGAGCGTATCGCCGATCTTCTTCAGCAGTTCGAGCTGCGGTGCAAGCTCTTCGACCTGCGTGCCGCCGCGACGCACGAAGATATCGAGCGCGTCCTTCACGCGGCTCAGGTCTTCCTTGATGGCCGCCGCCACCGTCTTCATGAGCTTGACCGACGGAGCTGACAGGCTTTCGCGTGCCTGTTCGACCTGATCGTCGACCGGCAGCAGTTCGTTGAGTCGGAATGAGGCGCGCACTGCGGCGACGCGCGGCCCGGAAGTCCTGGCGCGTGCCACGTAGTAGAGAAGATTGTTGAGGAGTTCCAGCGAAGGCGCTTCGGCGTAGCGCGATTCGCCCTGTTCGTACAGTCGACGCATTTCGCGATCGGCCTGACCGAGCAGGCGCTTGATCGAAGCGCTGCCTTCCAGACCGCCATCGCGCATGGCTTCGAGAATGGCGCCCACTACCCACCACAGCTGGAACACCGGCTGGGTGGTTGCCACCTGCTCGAGTTTCTCGGCAGCTCGCGACAACGTTTCGAGGTTCTGTTCGACCCGCTCGCCCTTGATCCAGCCCAGCAGACCGAGCTGGAAGCGCGTTCGCAGCTTGCGTGCCCACTGCGCGACGCTCATGACGCCTTCGCCGGGCGCCGTCGTCACGGGATTTGCCTGCTGATCGGAGCTGAGGTTCAGCAGCAGCAGCGTGCCTTCGGACAGCAACGCGTGACCGCGGACTGCGCGCAGATCGTTGAGCAGAGGCAGCAGTACCAGCGCCATGTCGCGACCGCCGCTCAGCACGCGCTCGAGATATGTGGGCAGCTGCACCATCGAGCGCATCAGCGCATCGAGGCCTTCGACCAGGTGACGCTTCTCGGCGAAGTTGTCGACCAGGTACTGCACGACCTGACCCATTTCTTCGGCCAGCAATGCCGCGCCATAGACTTCGGACACGCGCAGCGCACCGCGCACTGCGTGCAGATGCTCGCCGCAACGGCGCAGCAGCATGACGTTGTCCTGCTGATCGCCGAACAGCTCCAGGGCTGCACGGGCTTCGTTGAGCTCCGTGTTGAGCTCACGCGCGACGATATGCAGGGTTTGCGATGAAAGCTCAGCCATGGGTCAGCGGATGCTCTTGGTCGGTCAGCCGGACAGCCCGCCGACCTTTTTCTTCGGCGGCGAGGTGGCGGTAATGACGGGCGCCACGACGGGCGGCGAGTTGCGTGCGGGATCGGCGAGCAATTCGGTGCCGCCCGACGCTGCATCGGGCAGACGGAAGCCGGAAACCGACTTGCGCAGCTGTGCCGACAGTTCTGCCAGCTTGCCCACCGAGTTGGAGGTCGCTGCGGAATTCTCTGCTGTATGCGAGCTGATCTCGCGCAGCGCACCCATGTTGCGCGCAATGTTCTGGGCAGCCGACGCCTGCTGACGCGAGCTGGCCGAGATGTTCTGCACCAGACTGGCGATCTGGTTCGACACCTGCTCGATTTCCTCGAGCGCCGCGCCTGCGTTCTCGGCGAGCAACGCGCCGCCTACTACGTCGGTGGTGCTGCGTTCCATGGACACCACTGCCTCGTTGGTGTCGGCCTGGATCGTGCGCACCAGAACTTCGATCTGCTTGGTGGCAGCCGCCGCGCGCTCGGCGAGGCGCTGTACTTCATCGGCCACCACGGCGAAGCCGCGGCCCGCTTCTCCGGCCATCGACGCCTGGATCGAGGCGTTCAGCGCGAGAATGTTGGTCTGCTCGGCGATGTCGTTGATGAGTTCGACGATGTTGCCGATTTCCTGCGAGCTCTCGCCGAGACGCTTGATGCGCTTGGAGGTCTCCTGGATGGTCTCGCGAATCGCATTCATGCCGTCGATGGTGCGACGCACTGCATCGCCGCCCTTGTGAGCAACGTCCACCGAGTGACGCGCCACATCCGACGACCGCTCGGCGTTGCCCGACACTTCCTCGGTCGAAGCGGCCATCGCTGCGACCGATTCGGAGGCGAGCGCGATCTGGCGCGACTGTGCAACCGCCGCCTTGGCCAGCAGGCCTGCCGAGTTCTGTGTCTGCTTCACCGAACCGTCGAGCGTAATGGCGGAATCGTTGATGGTGGCCACCAGTTCACGCAGCGCTTCGATGGCGTAGTTGATCGAGTCGGCGATCGCGCCGGTGATGTCTTCCGTCACCGTCGCCTGCACCGTGAGATCGCCGTCGGCCAGGCTCGAGAGTTCATCGAGCAACCGCAGAATGGCTTCCTGGTTGCGCTCGTTCTTTGCCGCCTGTGCTTCGACTGTCTTGCGGATGCTGCCGCCGGTTGCGAACAACAGCGCCAGGACGATCAGAGAGACGCCGGCGACCCCCAGAAGCGAGAACGGCAGTATCGAGCTGATCAGAGGATCGCTGGCGGCCGTCGGCACACCGATGCGATCCTGGAAGTTGTCGTAGATCTTGTCGGCGTTCGCGGCGACCGCAACGGACGCGTCGCGTGCCAGCCGCAGGCGCTCGGCGGACGTGATCGCCGTGCGCACCTGTTCGCTCAGTTGCGAATACAGGGTCCCCATCGTTTTCAGGCGCGCTTCGGCATCGCCACCGGTGACTTTCGTGAGCCCGAGGCCCACGTCTTCGCCGCGCAGACCGCCCACCACCTGTCCCATGTAATCGATGCCGTCCGCGAGTCGCCGCGCGATCAGGGTCGGATCGCCGACGCCGCCCGACAGCGCTTCCATATCCTGTTGCAGCCGCTGACCGGTGAGCTCGAAGCGCTCGATATGTCTGGACATGCTTTCGACGCCAGTCGGACCGAGCGCACTCGCGACATTCCCCAGGCTTTGCAGCAGTTGCGGGATCAGGGCACGGACATCGCTCGCAGCCTTCTGCACGCCGAAGGTCGCTTCGCGCGCATTCAGAATCGTCTGCGATTGTTTCTGCAGTTCAACGGACGGTCCGAAGGCTTTCGCTTCACCGCCGGCGGCATTGACCAGTGCCGAGTAGCGCTGGACCGCTTTCGACAGCGCCTCGAACGAATCCACCCTGCCCGACAGTGCACCCACGGTGAGCGCAGGGATCTTCTGCGACAGCGCGACGATTTCATTGATCTGTCTGACCTGGGTGGCGTCATCGCCGGAACCCCGGTTGGAGAACAGCAGCAGCCCCGCCGCTGCGATGATGCAGATCAGCGCAAGACCGAGCAGTACGGGCAGGAAGCGGATGCCGTACATCTTGTGATTGGTGTCACCCATGCTGACACCCTGTTGAAGTGCCGGGACGCGCAGCGGATGGCGCGACCTGGTCTGCGAGATTGTTGATGATTGCGACCGTGTTCATGCGGATTGGGCCAGCAGCTACGAGGCAGCTGCCTGCAGAAATTCAGGACTTTCGAGCAGGCTGCGCAGGCTGAAGACCGGCCAGTTGTCGGTCCCGCGGCGAAATGCGCCCGCGAGATAACGTTCGCAGCGAATGATGGTGGGCGGCAGGGTCGCGCCGAATTCCTTGTCGTTGAAGCGACGGAAGCCCTGCACTTCATCCACGAGCAGGCCTGCCGGCACTTCGCGATGGTTTGCCACCAGCACACGCGAGGTACGGGAAATGTTTGTAGCGCCACCGCCGAGGAAGGCGCGCAGATCGACGATGGGCAGCAGCTGACCGCGCACGTTGGCGAGGCCGCGGATCCAGGAGCGCGCACCGGGCACGCGTGTCACGACCGGAGGAAACCCCAGCACTTCGCGAGTCTCCTCGCGCGCCACCAGAAAGTTCTCGGAACTGACGCGAAACGCCACACCCACCCATTCATGTTCGTTGTCGGCGTCGCGGCCCTGACCGGCCAGCGCCACGCGGGCCAGACGCTCCAGCTCGCGCAACAGCTCGAAAGGCTTGTCGCGCAGCGATCGCAGATTCGCGAGCGTCGTGGCGGGGGCTGCAGCAGTGGCGTTCATGAGAAGACTGCGCTCAACCGTTCAGCGCGGCCTGCGCCTTCTCGATGAGCTTGTCCATCGAGACCGGCTTGACCAGATAGTCCACGGCGCCCTGGCGCATACCCCAGATGCGGTCCGTTTCCTGATCCTTGGAGGTCACCATGATCACGGGAATGGCCTTGGTGTCCGGATCGGAAGCGAGCTTGCGCGTCGCCTGGAAGCCGTTGACGCCGGGCATCACCACGTCCATGAAAATGAGATCGGGCTTCATGGCCTTGGCCTTGCGGATGGCTTCCGCACCGTCGCCTGCCGAAGCCGTCTGGTAGCCATGGCTTTCCAGCGCCTTCTGCATCACGTGAACTTCCGTGGGCGAATCATCGACAATGAGGATCAGGGACATACCTCGCTCCGACCGTGCCGCAATTGCCTGTCCGCGCATCTGTGAGCCTGTCGCCGCTACCGGGCCAGCTGGCCGACGTGCGTTTCGATGGCACTCAACAGTTCATCCTTGGTGAAAGGCTTCGTCAGGTAGTGCTCCGATCCCACGATGCGACCGCGTGCGCGATCGAACAGGCCGTCCTTGCTGGACAGCATGATCACCGGAATGGAACGGAACACCTTGTTGTGCTTGATCAGCGAACACGTCTGATAGCCGTCAAGCCGCGGCATCATGATGTCGACGAAGACGATGTCCGGCTGGTGATCTGCGATCTTGGAGAGCGCATCGAAGCCGTCGACCGCGGTGAAGACTTCACAGCCTTCCTTGGTGAGGAGCGTCTCTGCGGTGCGCCGGATCGTCTTGCTGTCATCGATGACCAGCACCTTCAGACCTGCGAGCCTCGGCTCGTTCGTAGCCAGATTTTCCATCGCTTTCCTCGTGGGCCTCGCGCGTTGCTCGTCTGCAAGAACGCGGTTTCGTCAGTGTCCGGCGCTCGTGAAATCTTCTGAAATCAATGGACTTGCGCGATAGCGGAAACTTTTAACATATTGGTTGGGGGCCTGCCATTGGCCGCGTTCCTATAGTATGAAGCCCGTCACACGCTCTCATTGGTCACGTGACGCAAATCACGCAGCCAATGACCGTTGAGTCCGACGGCGGGACTTTCACGTGGTGAACACAGCCGGCAGGTGCCGATTCTCACGCCGGGCGCCGGCAGACAACGGTCAACCGTCAACCTCTTCTTCTTTTCAGGATTTGTCTCATGCCCATCCGACTCGTCGTCGTCATGGATCCCATCGCCGCCATCAAGCCGGCGAAGGACACCACGCTTGCGATGCTGCTTGCGGCGCAGAAGCGCGGCTGGGAACTGTGGTACGCGGAACAGCAGGATCTGTATCTGCGCGACGGCGTAGCCTTCGGCCGCCTGCGACCGGTGCGGGTTCGCGACGATCTGAAGGACTGGTTCGAACTCGGTGCCACTCAGGTCGGCCCGCTGTCGCAGTACGACGCGCTGCTGATGCGCAAGGACCCGCCGTTCGACATGGAGTACATCTACACGACCTACATCCTGGAACGCGCCCAGGCGCAGGGTGTGCAGGTCTTCAACTCCCCGCAGGGCCTGCGCGACATGAACGAGAAGGTCTACACGGCCTGGTTCCCGCAGTGCTGCGCACCCACCCTCATCACGCGCAACATGGCGGACATGCATGCCTTCGTCCGCGAACACGGCCGCGCGGTGTGCAAACCGCTGCATGGCATGGGTGGACGGTCCATCTTCGTGGTCGATCGCGGCGACAAGAATGCGAATGTCATCTTCGAGAACCAGACTGATTACGGCACCCGCTACGCCATCGTGCAGAAATACCTTCCGGAGATCGTCAGTACGGGCGATTCGCGCGTGCTCGTCATCGACGGCGAGCCCGCGCCTTACGCGCTTGCGCGCATTCCTACCGAGCTGGACAACCGGGGCAACCTTGCCGCAGGCGCTCGCGGCGAAGGTCGGGAGCTGACGGAGCGCGATCGCTGGCTGGTGAGTCAGATCGGACCTGCGCTGCGCGAGCGCGGCATGCTGTTCGTGGGGCTGGACGTGATCGGCGGATATGTCACGGAGATCAACGTCACCAGTCCAACCGGGGTGCGCGAACTCGACAAGCAGTTCGGTACCGAAATCGCGGGACTGCTGATGGATGCCATCCAGAAAAGGCTCAGGCAGTAGCCGGTGAATAGTTGATGGCGAATAGGTCAGAATGCGGCCAGACTTGAAGCGCTGCCATGAGCACTCCGGCCGATTCAATCATTCCTTCCTCGAGCGACGACAACGAGGGCGCAGCTCCGGTCCGCGATCGGCTGACGACGACGCTGTTTCTGGCGGCGCTGTTTCACGGCATCGTGATTCTCGGCGTGACTTTCGCGACGCCCAGGACACCCCCCGGCCCGCCGCCGACCCTCGAAGTGTTGCTGCTGACTGGTGCGGATACGCAGGCGGCCGACAATGCCTCCGCTCAATATCTGGCGCAGCGCAATCAGATCGGCACCGGCACGACCGATGATGCAGTGCGACCTGCCAATCCCGCCTCCTCCACACTGCCCTTGCAGCAGGAAGGCATTGCGGAAGGCACCGGCAGCGAATATCGCGAGGCGACCGCCGGCCGCCGCTCCAGCGAATTCGTGACCAGCCGTTCCGATCGCAGCGAGATCTCCTATCGCAGCGGCGCTGCGACGCCTGCACAGGCCGCCGAGACTCCGCTGGCCCTGGCTCCCACGGCACCGAGCCCGATCGCAACCAATGCCACCGACATGACGCTGCGACTGCGCGGCAGACAGGATGGCAAGTACGAGGTCATGCCCAATACCCGCCGTTCCATCATCGCGCCCTATCTCGATGCGTGGCGCAACAAGGTTGAACGGCTCGGTACCGAGGATTTTCCGGTGATCGCGCAGAAGGCCGCGCACGCCGGCAATCCGGTGCTGGAAGTCGCCATCCGTGCGGACGGCACGATCAGCGATGTGGTCATTCGCCGTTCGAGCGGCAGCAAGGAGCTGGACCATGCTGCCATTCAGATCCTCAATCGCGCCTCGCCCTTCAATCCCTTCCCGACCGATCTGCGCCAGAAATACGACGAGCTGCGTTTTGCCTATGAATGGCAGTTCCTGGGAGGGCCGGGCAAGGTGTCGGCATCGGGGAACTACGCCACCAGGTAACGGCTGACAGGCCAGCAAGACGCCCGGTCATCGGCTCGTCGCTCATCGCTGCTCATCCGGCACGCTTCTGTCACCAAATCCCTTGAGCCGGGCCGGCGCGATCCGGATACTTGGCCACATCATGGCCGGCGGCACCTTCCTGACCGATCAGTTCCTCATCGCAATGCCGGCGATGACGGACAGCAATTTTTCCCAGACCGTCACCTACATCTGGGAACACAACGCCGAGGGTGCGCTGGGCATCATCATCAACCGCCCCCTGCAGATGAAGCTGGCGGACGTGTTCGAACAGCTCAAGATGCCGACGCCGACCGAATCCGTTGGCCAGCAATCGGTACTGCAGGGAGGCCCGGTGCAGACCGATCGCGGTTTCGTCCTGCATTACAGCGGCGGTCAGTGGGAACACACTCGCGCCGTGTCATCGCGCATTCAGGTCACGACCTCGCCCGACATTCTCGACGCCATGGCGCGCGGCAACGGCCCTGAAACAGCGTTGGTGGCATTGGGTTACGCAGGGTGGAGCGCCGGGCAACTCGAACAGGAACTGGCGCAGAACGCCTGGCTGACCGTGGCAGCGGACGAACGCATCATTTTCGATACGCCCTACGAGCAACGCTGGCTCGCCGCGGGGCGACTGCTCGGCATCGACCTGGCGACCATCAGCCCCCATGTGGGGCACGCCTGATGACCGATCCTGCCCGGGGTCCGTCATCCGCGCCGCAACTCATCCTCGCTTTTGACTTCGGCACCCGGCGCATTGGCGTGGCGAGCGGCGATACGCTCACGTCCACGGCGCGGCCACTCATTACGCTGACGGTTGCAAATGGCACGCACTGGCGCGAGATCGACAAACTCATCGCGGACTATCGTCCTGCCCGCCTGATCGTGGGCCTCCCCTATAATATGGATGGCACGCCGACGGCGCTGACCGGGCCGGCTCGTCAATTCGCACGCGAACTACTCACGCGCTACGCCGTGTCAGTGGCGCTGGTGGACGAGCGGCTGAGTTCACGGGAAGCCGAAGCGCAACTGCGCGATGCACGGGCCCAGGGTCTGAAGCGTCGCCGTCTGACTCACGCCGACGTCGACATGACTGCGGCAAAAATTCTTCTGGAACGGTGGTTCGACGATCCGTCGGCCGCCGAACCACTGTCCATCGAGAACACATGAGCAAAGACTCCACCGTGCAGCGCGACTCCGAAGGCCGGCTGCGTCACCTGATCACGCTCGAAGGCCTGACTCGCGAGGAAATGACGGGGATACTGGATTTGGCCCAGTTCTACGTCCGCGCCCCCGGCGAACTGCCGGCGCGCGACCAGACCCTCGCCGGCCATACGGTCGCCAATCTTTTCTTCGAACCCAGCACACGCACGCGAGTCTCGTTCGAACTCGCGGCACTGCGACTCGGGGCCGACGTGGTGAATCTCGACATGCAGTCGTCATCGCGAGTCAAGGGCGAGACCGTGCTCGACACCATCTACACGATCCAGGCCATGCATGCGGACATCCTGATCATGCGCGATGCCGAACCGGGTCTGCCGGCGTCCATGGCCCAGTTCGTCGCGCCGCATGTGTGCATTCTCAATGCAGGCGAGGCGCATCTGTCGCATCCCACGCAGGGCCTGCTCGATGCGCTCACCGTCCGCCAGCACAAGCCGGAGTTCGATCAGCTCAAGATCCTGATCGCGGGCGACATTGCCCATTCGCGTGTAGCGCGCTCGGCGTGGCACGCATTCGCAACGCTCGGTGTCGGTGAGTTGCGCATCGCGGCGCCGGAAGATCTGATGCCCGCACAGAACGAATTTCCCGGTGTCCGGCGTTTCACCGATATCGACGCCGCCATCGCAGGCGTCGATGTCGTCATGGCCCTGCGCATCCAGCGCGAGCGCATGTCGAGCGCACAGATACCGGACGAAGCGACCTACCACAGGACCTTCGGCATCACCGCCGAACGCCTGCGCAAGGCCAACGCCGGCGCCATCGTCATGCACCCCGGACCGATGAATCGCAACGTCGAAATCGCCAGCGATGTGGCAGATGGCCCCCAGTCCGTCATCCAGCAACAAGTCACCAACGGCGTCGCCGTGCGCATGGCGGTGTTCGCCACGATCGCCCGCAATGTGCAGGCGCGGCGGCAACTGAAATAAAGGCAAAGATATTTCACACGGGCGTCACGAAGGTTGGGGAGCCCCCTGCTGCGGATCCTCACCTTCGTCCTGCTGTGAACTCCGTGTGAATCGGATTCTGAAGTGATGAACACCAACAAGCCCCATCGCGACACCATCTTTCTCGAAGACGCCGAAGTCCTCGCGCAGCAGGCGTTCGATGCCAATCAGTTCGTACTGAAATTCAAGGCGCCGAAATGCGCCAGCGCCGCCACGCCCGGGGCGTTCGTGCACCTGACGTGCGATGAATCGCTGCCGATGCGCCGGCCGTTGTCGATCATGCGCACCGATCCGCAGCGTGGCACGGTGGAAGTGCTCTACAAGATCGTCGGCAACGGGCTCGCGCTGTTGTCGCAGAAGAAGGCGGGCGATCGCATCAGTTCGCTCGGCCCCATCGGCAACGGCTTCGTGCCGCATCCGCAACGGCCGCGGACGCTGCTGGTCGGCGGCGGTGTGGGCATCCCGCCGATGGTCTTTCTGTCGGAGTCATTGCGCGAGCGTACCGACGCGCAGTGGAAGCCGCTGGTCCTGATGGGCTCCGAAGTGCCGTTTCCGTTTCGTACCCGCCCCTCGACCATCCTGGTGCCCGGCATGCCCGACGGCGCGATTGCCGCCATGCCGCTGCTCGAGGAATGGGGAATTCCGAGCCGGCTCGCCACGCTCGCCGGGTATCCCGGCTGCTTCGATGGTTACGTCACGGATCTGGCCGCTGCCTGGCTCGGCTCGCTCGATGCGGCTGCGCTCAATGAAGTCGAAATGTTCGCCTGCGGTCCGACCGTGATGCTCAAGGCTGCGGCCGCCGTCGCGCGTCGCTTCGATATTCCCTGCCAGGTTTCTCTGGAAGAGTTCATGGCCTGCGCTGTCGGCGGCTGTGCCGGCTGTGCCGTGAAGGTCGCGACACCTCAGGGTCCGGCGATGAAGCGTGTGTGTGTGGATGGGCCGGTGTTTGACGCTCAGGCCGTGTTCGCGGCCTGAGCGGACCACAGATGACAGGTCTCAGGCGACGGCCAGAATAGAGGCGCAAGAAGCTCCGATCCGGCGCCGGGTCCGTAGCCCGCAGCCTTGCCGTCAGCGCGATGCGCTAACCGAAATTGATCTTGGCCTCGAGATTGGTGCGCGAATCGGCGTAGGCGAGCGCGTCTTCCATCGTGATGCGGCCCGCGCGATACAGTTCGTACAGCGCCACGTCGAAGTGCTGCATGCCTTTCTCGCTGCTGCTGCGCAGTGCTTCCTTCGCACCGATGACATCGCCCTTCTTGATCAGCTCCTGCATGTGCGGGGTGTTGATCAGGAGTTCCACCGCGGCCACGCGGCGCTTGTTCTTTCCCGGAATCAGGCGCTGCGCGACGATCGCCCGCAGGTATTGCGACAGATCGAGGAAGATCTGCGTGTGCTGGTCGAGCGGGAACATGTTGATGATGCGGTCCAGCGTTTCGGCCGCATTGTTCGCGTGCAGTGTCGCCAGCACCAAGTGTCCGGTACCGGCCAGCATGATGGCCGACTCCATCGTTTCACGATCGCGGATTTCGCCGATCAGCAGCACGTCCGGTGCCGCGCGCATTGCGCTCTTGAGTGCGCGCGCATACGACTTCGTATCGAGCCCGACTTCGCGCTGGTTGATGATGGATTTCTTGTTCGAGTGCAGGAATTCGATCGGGTCCTCGATGGTGATGATGTGGTCCGAGGAGTTCTCGTTGCGGTAGTTGATCATCGAAGCAAGCGTGGTGGACTTGCCCGATCCCGTGGCGCCCACCATCAGGATCATGCCGCGCCTCATCATCATGAGATCTTTCAGGATTTCCGGCAGGCCCAGATCGTCCAGCCGCGGCATGTCGGCGGTGATGTAGCGCAGCACCATGGCGGGGTTGCCGCGCTGATGGAACACATTGACGCGGAATCGGCCCAGGCCGGGCTCGGAGATCGCGAAATCGATCTCGAGCTCTTCATTGAAAGCTTCGATCTGGTCCTGGGTCATCAGTCCGTAAGCGGCCTGCCGCACGACTTCAGGCGTCAGCATCTGCTTGTTGACCGGAAAGATCTGACCTTCGATCTTGATCTTGATCGGCGCGTAGGAAGTGAAGAACAGGTCGGACGCGCGCTTGTCCACCATCAGCTTGAACAGCGGCTTCGTATTGAGTACGACGGGGCGCTCTTCGCTGCCCGTATCGCCGTTCTCCATTGCTTCGCTATCTGCTGCCATGTTCGATTCCGAGTCAGAAACCCCACACACAGTACACGCGGATCACACGGTCCGAACCGGATCTGCTACGGACTCCGGCAGACGTTTTCCCCGTGTACTATCGGCCGATCGTCCCGTCGATTTCATCTTCCATGATGCGCAGGCTGCTGCCTGCCTCGTCGGCGAGCCTGGTCTCACGCTTGCTTTCCAGCTTGATGCGCAGACGCACTTCGTTCTTCGAGTCCGCATTCCTGAGCGCGTCCTCGTAGGAAATCATTCCGGTCTCATAGAGCTCGAACAAGGCCTGGTCGAAGGTCTTCATGCCGAGCCGGTTGGACTTGGCCATGACTTCCTTGATGGCGGCCACTTCGCCCTTGAAGATCAGATCGGCGATCAGCGGCGAGTTGAGCATGACTTCCATGGCCGCGATGCGGCCGCTGCCGGAGTCGCGCGGAATCAGACGCTGCGAAATCAGTGCGCGGATGTTCAGTGACAGATCCATCAGCAACTGTTCGCGCCGTTCTTCGGGGAAGAAGTTGATGATGCGATCCAGCGCCTGATTGGCGCTGTTGGCGTGCAGTGTCGCCAGCACCAGGTGGCCGGTTTCGGCGAACTGAATGCCGTACTCCATGGTCTCGCGGTCGCGGATTTCGCCGATGAGGATGACGTCGGGCGCCTGACGCAGCGTGTTCTTGAGCGCCATGTGCCACGACTCGGTATCCACGCCCACTTCACGATGCGTGATCACGCAGCCCTTGTGATCGTGAACGTATTCGACCGGATCCTCGATGGTGATGATGTGGCCGCGGGTTTTTTCATTGCGGTAATTCAACATCGCAGCGAGCGACGTCGATTTGCCGGAACCCGTGCCGCCCACCAGGATGACCAGGCCGCGCTTGGTCATCACCACGTCCTTGAGAATCGGCGGCAGCTGCATTTCTTCCAGCGTCGGAATCTTCGCGTTGATGGTTCGCACCACACAGCCGATCAGGCCCTGCTGCACGAACGCACTGACACGGAATCGGCCGATGCCGACCGGCGCGATGGCGAAATTGCACTCCTTGGTCGCGTCGAACTCGCGCGTCTGCTTGTCGTTCATGATCGAGCGCACGAGTACTGCGCTCTGTTCGGGAGTCAGCAGGCGTTCGGACTGCGGACGGATCTCGCCGTCGATCTTGATGGCAGGCGGAAATCCGGAAGTGATGAAGAGATCGGAGCCCTTGCGCTCGACGAGGCGCTTGAGCAGATCCTGCATCAGTTTGATGGCTTGTTCGCGTTCCATTCTCCGCTCCGCGGACGACAGGCTACAGGCTATGGGCTACGGACAGAATCAGGAAACTCGAGCGCCACTGGGGCCATAGGCTGGAGCCTGTGACCTGTGGCCTCATCAGAACTGATCCTTGTTCTGCGCGCGGAAGCGCGCTTCTTCCTTGGCGATCAGTCCCTTCTGCAGCAGTTCGGTCAGGCACTGATCGAGGGTCTGCATGCCGGCGGACTGGCCGGTCTGGATCGCCGAATACATCTGCGCGATCTTGCCTTCGCGGATCAGGTTTCGAATCGCCGGCGTGCCGATCATGATCTCGTGCGCCGCAACACGTCCACCGCCGATGCGCTTCAGCAGGGTCTGCGAAATCACGGCACGCAGCGACTCCGAGAGCATGGTACGGACCATCTCCTTCTCGGCGGCGGGGAACACGTCAACGATACGGTCGATGGTCTTGGCTGCCGAGGTCGTGTGCAACGTCCCGAAGACCAGGTGGCCTGTTTCCGCCGCGGTCAGCGCCAGTCGGACGGTTTCCAGGTCGCGCATTTCGCCGACCAGCACGATGTCGGGATCCTCGCGCAGCGCCGAACGCAGCGCCTCGGAAAAGCCCAGCGTGTCGCGGTGCACTTCACGCTGGTTGACGAGCGAGCGCTTGCTCTCGTGCACGAACTCGATCGGATCCTCGATCGTGATGATGTGATCGGGCTTGTTGTCGTTGATGTAGTTGATCATGGCGGCAAGCGTGGTTGACTTGCCCGAGCCCGTCGGGCCGGTGACGAGCACCAGACCGCGCGGATGCATGGAAATGTCCTTGAAGATCTTCGGTGCATTGAGATCGTCGAGCGACATGATCAACGACGGAATCGTTCTGAACACCGCGCCGGCGCCGCGATTCTGATTGAATGCATTGACGCGAAAGCGAGCCAGCTTGGGTATTTCGAAGGAGAAATCGGTTTCGTAGAATTCTTCGTAAGCCTTGCGTTGTTTGTCATTCATGATGTCGTACACCATGCTGTGCACTTCCTTGTGAGTCAGTGACGGCATGTTGATACGCTTCATGTCGCCATCGACGCGAATCATCGGCGGCACACCGGCGGACAGGTGCAGGTCGGACGCGTTGTTCTTGACTGCGAAGGCCAGCAGCTGCGCGATATCAACGGGCATGAAGAATTCCCATGAACATGAAGTTGAGTCGTACGCCACGCGCGCGTAATGACTCTACACACGATTCGCCCGCGCGGCGTCCGCAGGGCAAATCTGCGCCGAGTATAACGGAGCGCCAGCGCGCCAAATATGTTAACTAGTCCGCAGTTTTCCCGCCGCGGCGTGCGCCTTCAGCAGATCCTGCTGCAGGAATTGGCTGCCGCCCAAGGGCAGAGAAACCGCAAGAAGCCAGTCGATGCCAGTGAATGATGTCGCCGATCGTCTCGCGCAAACGCAGACGCGCATCGCATCCGCCGCAATCAGTGCCGGTCGCCGCGCCGAATCCGTCGGTCTGGTCGCGATCAGCAAGGGACAGCCCGCATCGGCCATCCGCGAGCTGGCGGCGCTCGGTCAGCGCGATTTCGGCGAAAACTATCTGCAGGAAGCCCTGCCAAAAATGCAGTCCCTTGCCGATCTGCCGCTGACCTGGCATTTCACCGGACAGATTCAGAGCAACAAGACCCGGCCCATCGCCGAGCACTTTGCCTGGGTGCATACCCTCGATCGCGAGCGCATCGCGACCCGTCTCAACGAGCAGCGCTCGGCGCATGTCTCTCCTATTAATGTGTGCCTGCAGGTTCGCCTGGCCGACGAGGAAGGCAAAGGCGGCGTGACTCCTGATGAACTGCCTGCGCTCGCGACCCATGTGCGAGCCCTGCCCCGCCTGCGATTGCGCGGTCTGATGGCAGTGCCGCCGCCGTGCGAAAGCTTCGATGAACAGAAGGCGTTTTTCGATCAGCTCGCGCGGCTCCGGCAGGAACTGAATGGCCTGGGGTTCCAGCTCGACACGTTGTCCATGGGGATGTCCGGAGATCTGGAAGCTGCCGTCGCAGCCGGCGCCACGCTGGTTCGCATTGGAACCGCGTTGTTCGGCGAACGGCGACGGACGCCAACCGGCTAGTCGGCGACGCAGCGGTGCTGTTGCCTCCTGCTCTCCTTCAGGCATTCTTCGCCCTCCCATTTCAGCAGCAGCACCGGCATGACCTCGACACTGTGTTTCATTGGCGGCGGCAATATGGCCCGCAGCCTGATCGGCGGGCTTCTCGCGCAAGGCGCTCAGGCCGGCCAGCTGCGTGTCTCCGATCCGGTTGCAACACAACGCGACGCACTGCGCGAACAATTCGGCGTCGAGACATTCGCGGACAATCTGCAGGCCGCAGCGAATGCAGCCGTCATCATCCTGGCAGTCAAGCCCCAGGAGATGCGCAACGTCATCACTGCGCTCGCTCCGGCGCTGACACAACGGCCATTGCTGATCTCGGTGGCTGCCGGCATTCGCGCCTCGGATATCAGACGCTGGTCCGGCGATCTTCCGGTCGTGCGCTGCATGCCCAATCGTCCCGCGTTGCAGGGCTGCGGCATGACAGGTCTGTTTGCCACCGCAGATGTGGGCCGCGAGCATCGCGAGCTGGCCGCCGAAATTCTTGGCGCCGTCGGTGCGACGGTCTGGCTGGAGCAGGAATCGCAGATGGATGCGGTCACTGCAGTGTCCGGTTCCGGTCCCGCGTATTTCTTCCTGCTGGTCGAAATGCTCGAACATGCTGGCATTGCGCTCGGTCTGCCGGCAGAAGTGAGTCGTCAACTGGCGGTGGAGACCGCATACGGTGCGGGACGCATGGCGCGTGAAGCCAGCGAATCCCCTGCCACGCTGCGGGAGCAGGTCACGTCGAAAGGTGGCACGACGGCAGCAGCCTTGCAGGTCCTGGAGCAGGCAAAGGTACGTGATATCTTTGCCGCGGCCGTCGCGGCGGCCGCGCAGCGCTCGGCGGAACTTGCCGAGCAGTTTGGTGACTGAAGTCAGGGTGCTGCGGCCATGGATGGATGAAGGCCGTCGCCTCCTGAACCCGAGCCGGCACATGACGCCGGACCTCTTCGACTGATCCGGTATTCAATGGACGCCATCATTTTCATCGTCCGCACGCTGCTGCAGGTTCTGCTGGTGACAGTGTTTCTGCTGCGAGTGTTGCTGCCGCTGGCGCGGGCCGATTCGCGCAATCAGCTTTCGCAGGCCGTCATCCGGCTGACCAATCCTCTGGTGCTGCCCTTGCGCCGTATCCTGCCGCCGATCGGCAAGATCGATACTGCCTCGATCGTTGCGCTGCTGATCGTGCAGGCAGCAGCAACAGCGACCTTGTGGTTGCTGGGCGCGTACCCGTTCGCCCGGGGCGCCGACGTGTTCATCCGGATTACGCTGTTCAGCCTGATCGGCACCATTCTCCTTTTCTATACGTATGCACTGCTGCTCTACGTGTTGCTGAGCTGGGTCGCTCCGGGTACCTACAGTCCGGCCGCCGCGCTGCTGAACAGCCTGTGCGAGCCCATCCTGCGGCCGATCCGCCGCATCATTCCGCCAATCGCCGGCATCGACCTGTCGGCATTGTTCGCCATCATCGGATTGCAGGCGCTGTACATCGCCATCTCGTGAGCACGCCGCCGATCCGCATGCAGGGAGCTGCACTGCTGCTGGAGCTTCAGGTGCAACCGGGTGCCGCCAGAGACGGGTTTGTCGGCCTTCACGGTGAACGTCTGAAGGTGCGCATCACGGCGCCACCGGTGGATGGGCGTGCAAACCGGCATCTGCTCGAATTCCTGGCCAGTACATTCGATGTGCCGCGCGCACGCGTCATCCTGCTGCGAGGCGAATCAGGTCGCTCGAAGTCGGTGCGCATAGAAGCGCCGGGGACGATTCCTGCAGACATCCGGGAGCTGATCGGCCGATCGGCGGCGGATTAGGTGTCGACCACTCTGCCGTCGGTGTCGTGCGTTGGTCTATAGTCGGGCTGTTCGACTATCCGCTCGCGAGGCACTGACATGCGAACAAGAACAGGTGTGACTTCCGTCGTTATCAGCGGGCTGCTGTTCACCTGTGCGCTGCTGGCAGGCTGCGGTGACAAACCGGTCGCCAGAGCGGCGCCGGCGCAGGAACTGAGTGAGACCTTCCGCGACTTCGGCAACTACGAAGTTCACTTCAACGCGCTGCGCACCGACACCCTGACGCCCGACATCGCCCGCACGTACGGTATTCAGCGCAGCGCCAACCGTGTCATGCTCAACGTCACGCTTCTGCGCAAGGAAGCGGACCACGCGCCCCGCAAACCGACGAATGCCACGGTTCAGGTGGACGCCTACAACTTGAACGGCCAGCTCAAGAATCTGGAGATGCGCCGCATTGCCGAAGGCGAAGCCATCTACTACATCGGGGAAACCTCGATCGCGGGTTCGGAAATCCTCGTCTTCGACATCAAGGTCACGCCCGAAGGCGAAAGCGAGCCGCTCGAAGTGAAGTTGAAGCGCGAGTTCGATACCCGCTGAAAGACGACGCCCGGCACTCTGCGCAGGAGCAGAAGGGATCGGGCGCACCATTGCCCATCAGTTGCCGGTCATTGCAGATCAGGCGGTGCCGCGATGCGACCGCTCGAGAGAGCCTTGGCTTTTCAAGCATCTGCACAGTCTTGATGATTGCAGACGCAGGAAGAAGCGTCCCGCAAATGCATTCGTAACGCCTGCGCCGGGTGTGCATCTGTGCCCTGATGCGTCGTCAATCGCATGGAGAACTTCTTCCCATGCACGCGTCGCTCCATGACGACGCACATGCGAGCGTGCGGAAACACTGAAAAAATAGCGAAAAAAATTTGTTCGCTGCTTATTCCGCGGCAAATCTTGTGCTATTTTCCCGCGCGTCTTGCTAACCCGACGCGACCTGACAGAAACAAATGCGGGCGCGACATCGTCACATCACAGGAGATCACAAATGGCGAAAAAGAATGCGGCCCCGACCAAGTCCGAGATCCTCGCTCAGATTTCGAAGGACACGGGCCTGGCCAAGAAGCAGGTCAGCGACGTGTTCGAGTCGCTCAATGGCATTGTGAAGAAGAGCCTCAAGGGCTCGGGCCTGTTCACCCTGCCGGGCCTGCTGAAGATGAAGGTCGTGAAGAAGCCCGCCACGAAGGCACGTGAAGGCGTGAATCCTTTCACCGGCGAAAAGATGATGTTCAAGGCCAAGCCGGCCAGCAAGAAGGTTCGCATCGCGGCTCTGAAGAGCCTCAAGGAAATGGTGAACTAACCTGCGGTTTCCTCCTCCGGAGCGCTGGCCATGGTGCCAGGCTCCGGGGGAATCCTCCCGATCCCGCCGTCCGCGCCGGATCGACCAGCGTCGGGCGACGCTACTCTTCGACGATCGTTTTGAGTTTCAGCCGGATGCGATCCCGGTCCGAAACGTGCAGCAATCCCGCAATGCGACGGATCAGCTGTTCTTCGTGTTTGTCGATGTGACCGTCGGCGTGGCTGACCTGCCAGAGCATCTCGACGATGGCGAGCTTGTCCGCTTCGGGCAGTTCGACGTTCAGACGATGCGTGAATTCGTGCAATGACACGGCGCGGTCAGCGCGACTGACTGCACGCGCGATCAGAGCTTCCACAGTCTCCTCACTCATCGCGTAGCGGCGCCTGAGCAACTCGCGAATGGCGGCAAACTCGGCCTCGGATGCGGAAAAGTCCGCCCGCGCCAGTTCGACCAGCAGCGAGGCAACGGCCAGATCCAGCGGCTCGCGCAGCTGAAGCAGACCCTCAGCCTGCGGTTCGACGCCAAAAATCTTCTTCAACTGTTCAAGCACGGTCGCTCTCCGCATGCATCGCTGAAGGCGTCTGCCCGGGTTCAGGTACGGCGAACCCAGTCCAGTACGGCAGTGCGCAGGTCGTTCATGCGACCATGAAAAAAATGCTCCACGCCAGGCAACACGACGAGGTCGGGCGTTGCCGTAATCGAAGCCACCCACGATTGAACGCGTGCGGGATCGACCAGTTCGTCCTGATCGCCCTGCACGATGAGCCACGGACACTCCGGCAGACGCACATCGTCGACGGCAACGCGATCGATCGCCGGTGCAATCGTGATCAGCCGTTGCACATTGCGCTGTGCGGCGGCACGAATGGCGACGGCGCCGCCAAAGGAGAAGCCGCCGAGCCACAGGCCTGCGTCGGGCCAACGCTGCTGCGCCCAATCCAGTGCTGCGAGTGCATCCTGCGTCTCGCCGCGGCCTTCATCGTAGGTGCCTGCGCTCTTGCCAACCCCGCGGTAGTTGAACCGCACGGCTGGCAGTCCCAGCTCGTTGCAGGCTTTGGCGAGCATGTGCACGACCTTGTTGGTCATGGTGCCGCCATAAACCGGATGCGGATGGCAGATTACCGCGACGTTGTCGGCTGACGTGTCGGGCGGCGATTCGACGATGGCCTCGAGCGGGCCGAGCGGCCCGGGAATGGACAGCATTTCGAGCGTGGGCCGCTGCGAATTGGTGCTCATCACCTGAGGTCAGCGCGCTGGCTCGATGGCGAGGAGTTCGACATCGAACAGCAGCGTGGCACCCGGCGGAATCACGCCTCCAGCACCGGCCTCACCGTAAGCCAGACGAGACGGCACGACCAGCTCGCGCTGACCGCCGACGCTCATGCCCAGAACACCCTGATCCCAGCCCTGAATGACCTTGCCGCCACCCACCACAAAACGAAAAGGCTGGCCCTTGTCGCGAGAACTGTCGAACTTTGTGCCCTTGTGATCCGGCGCGGCCGGGTCGTAGAGCCAACCCGTGTAGTGCACGACTGCCGTCTGACCGTTGCCGATCGGATCGCCGGTGCCGATGGCCACTTCGTTGATCAGCAGTTGATCGATCGCGGCGTCCTCTGCCGCGGCGGCGGGTGGCGCCGGTGGCGGGGTAGCCGGTTTGCAGGCTGCCAGGACTCCCAGCGCAAGGATCAGCAGCCCGACTCGGTACATGGAGGTTCTCACAATGACAGCAGCAGTCGATTCAGACGTTGCACGAAAGCACCCGGTTCAGGCAACTGTCCGCCATCGGCCAGCGTCGCCTGCTCGAACAGCAGCATGGCAAGATCGTCGAACGCCGTGGCCTCCGCGGTGTTCTCCATGCGCACCACCAGCGGATGGGTGGGATTGATCTCGAGCAGCGGCTTGCTCGCCGGGGCCTTCTGACCGGCGGCCTCCAGAATACGCCGCATCTGCGCGCCCATGTCATGCTCGCCAAGCACCAGGCACGCCGGGGAATCGACCAGGCGGTGTGTGACACGCACGTCGCTGACCTGCTCGGCAAGCGCCTTTTTTACACGCTCGATGACGCCAGCGTGTTCCTTTGCCAGTTCGTCCTGTGCCTTCTTTTCCTCATCGCTCTGCACGGCGCCCAGGTCCAGATCGCCGCGTGCCACATTGCGAAGGTTCTTGCCGTCGAACTCGCGCAGATGATCCATGAGCCATTCGTCGACGCGATCCGACAGCAGCAGCACTTCGATGCCCTTCGCCTTGAGGACTTCCAGATGGGGACTGGTGCGCGCAGCGCCGAACGTATCGGCGATCACGTAATAGATATCCTTCTGACCGGGCTTCATCCGCCCCACGTAATCCTCCAGTGAGACGTCCTGGGTTTCAGTGCCGGTGTGCGTGGATGCGAACCGCAGCAGCTTCGCGATGCGCTCGCGGTTCCCGTGATCCTCTGCGGGCCCCTCCTTGAGGACTGCGCCGAACTCCTTCCAGAACGTCGCGTATTTCTCCGGTTCATCCTTGGCCAGCTTCGCCAGCAGATCCAGCACGCGGCGCGTGAGACCGGTGCGGATCGTGTCGATGGCCGGATCCTGCTGCAGCATTTCGCGCGAGATATTGAGCGGCAGGTCAGCCGAATCGACGATGCCTTTCACGAAGCGCAGATACAGCGGCAGGAACTGTTCGGCGTCGTCCATGATGAACACGCGACGCACATAGAGCTTCAGGCCACGCACGCCGTCGCGGTGCGACAGATCGAATGGCGCACGCGAAGGAATGTAGAGCAGGCTCGTGTATTCCTTCTTGCCCTCGACTTTGCCATGCGACCAGGCGAGCGGGTCGGTGAAGTCGTGGGTCACGTGCCGATAGAACTCCTTGTAATCCTCGTCCTTGAGTTCGGTACGCGGCCGCGTCCAGAGCGCCTGCGCGTGATTGACGGTCTCGTACTCGGCGTCCTTGTCGGACTTCTTCATGCGCACCGGGAAGGCGATGTGGTCGGAATACTTGCGGACCAGCGAACGCACGCGATACGCATCCGCGAATTCCCGGTCGTCTTCCTTCAGGTGCAGCACGATCTTCGTGCCTCGCTCGGGACGTTCGATATCGGACACTGTGAATTCACCGTCGGCGCGCGATTCCCAATGCACGCCCTCGGCCGCAGCGACGCCGGCGCGACGTGAAAATACTTCGACACGGTCGGCAACGATGAATGACGAGTAGAAGCCGACACCGAACTGTCCGATGAGCTGGGCATCCTTCTTCTGGTCGCCGCTCAGTTTCGACAGGAACTCCGCCGTACCCGACTTCGCGATCGTGCCCAGGTGCTCGATCGCATCCTGGCGCGTCATGCCGATGCCGTTGTCGGTGATGGTGATGGTGTGGGCCTTGTCGTCGGTATCGATGGTGATGGCGTACGCCGTGTCGCCTTCCGTCAGGGCCGGATTGGCCAGCGCCTCGAAGCGCAGTTTGTCCAGCGCGTCCGACGCATTCGAAATCAGCTCGCGCAGAAAGATTTCCTTGTGGCTGTACAAGGAATGGATCATGAGCCGCAGCAGCTGCTTTACTTCGGCCTGAAATCCCAGCGTCTGAGTGGTGCTCGCCTCTGTCATGTCGCCTTCGCTCCGTCGGTCGTTTTCCGCGAGGGTGCGGATGATATTGAATGCGGCGCACATGGGGTAGGACGGCTGGGTTTTCAAGCCGTCCCTGAGCGGAATCGAATCGGAACTGCGCGGGGCCGGCCGCTTGGCGTGGCTCAGCCGGTCGGCATCGGACTGGGGTGCAGAAGCGGTCGCGTCAGAGGCCGGCCCGGTGAAACCGGCCGAGAAATGCGGCCACGACGGGGCCAGGAATCGCTGAACGTCAGTTCAGCCGAAGACCGGCGTGGAATTCCCCGCCGGTCGGCAGTCGGATCAGCGACGTTCGCGCTCGGCGAGCATGCGGGTGCGGCGTCGACGGGCAGCCTCGAAGAGCGAGGCCGACAGCATCAGGGCGAGGATGCCGAGCGTGGCATGCGGCGCAACGATGAGCGCAGCACAGGTGGCGGCGAACAGGGCGAGAGCGAAAAGAAAGCCGAGGATGGTCGGCAGCAGATGGCGCACGGCGCCGATGGCATCGTCGAGATCATCGACCCACAACAACAGGAATTCCATCGAACACCCTCTCAAGTACCGACGCGCCGTGACTGTACGCGCAGCGACAACGACGGCGATGTGAGCCGACTCACGTGCCGACTTTCGGCCAACCGGCGGGCCAGTGACCGCTGTCACAAAGCCGGAGCTGCACCTGGATTACCCTGCACACACCAACTACATAAGCAGGCGCCTCGCAGCCAGGCCGTCGAATGCAGAAGATCGTTCTATTGAACCCCAAAGGGGGTTCCGGCAAAACTACACTTGCGACCAATCTCGCGAGTCATTTTGCTGTTTCAGGCTTACGGCCAACCCTGATGGATATGGATGCGCAGGGCTCCAGTACGCGCTGGCTGAGCAAGCGTGAAACCGGTGTGCTGCACATTCATGGCATTGCGGCCTACGAACGCAATGCGCGCGTCACGCGCAGCTTCGCCACTCGGCTGCCGCTCGACACGCAACGTCTCGTGGTGGATACGCCTGCGGCACTGTCGGCGCAGGATCTTCCGGACATCACGCGCAACGCCACTGCGATTCTGGTGCCGGTGCTGCCTTCCGATATCGACATTCATGCCGCAGCCAGATGCATCTCCAGTCTGCTGCTGGTCGCAAAGGTGAAACGCGAAGAACAGCGCATCGCAGTCATCGCCAACCGCGTCAAAAAGAACACGGTGATGTACAAGTCGCTGATGAGGTTTCTCGAAACGCTCGACATCCCGGTGGTGACGACGCTGCGGGATTCGCAGAACTACATCCGGGCTTCGGAAAAGGGCATCGGCCTTTTCGAGATGAAGTCCCGGGCAGTGCGTGAGGACCTCGATCAGTGGCTGCCGCTGGTCGGATGGCTGGAGCAGCGCAAGGCGCTCGAGTTGCAGCCCGGCACACCGGCCATGACGTCCATCCTGAAATCTGCTGAACCTGCGCCGAGAGTCGAAGCGGACGCAGCACCCGCAGCCGGGTCTGGCGCCAACCTCAGCGAAGAATCTCGTGACGAATCGCGTTCGGCTCGCGCAATCCATGAATCGCCCGCCGAGCCAGCGATGCCGCTGGCCGCTGCGGAAGAACCGCTGCGCGAGTCAGGATGGTGGATTCGACTGCAATCGAAGGTGATGGCTGCGCTGGGTCGCTCGGGATCGCAGCCGGTGGAACCCGCCGAATCGGAGTGAAGCCGGCGACAGCGCGGGATGGCTGCGACGCGGCGTGCAGCCCGCCGGTTACTTCTTGTCCTTTTCCCAGCCGTGGCGGACCTTGTCGGTCCAGTTCTTGTAATTGCTCCAGCTGTACAGGGAACGCGTGATCGCCGCGTGGCGCGGATTGGCCGGCTGCGGACGCTCCAGCCAGCTGCGCTGCGTCTCCCTGCTGCCCGGACTGCCGGCACGAACCACCGAGCTGCTGCTTTCACCGACCCACGCACGGTGCGTACCGGTCGCTGTCAGCTCATCGATTTTTTGCTCTGACATGTCGTGCCTCCTGTTGACACGCAACTTAATGAACCGCCTGCCGGCCGGGTGAGGAACTGGATCACAGCGATTCATCTGCGTCCTGAGATTGCGACTGTGATCGCAGAAGCGCGTGGGCAATATGCCCTGCAGCGTCACACAGCGACGCATCAGCGCATGCCATTTAACAGGCGATTATTGTGGTTTGCGCGCCAATCGATTCTGCCGCGTTACCTGAAAACCGGAAAAAGCGCGTCCACCTTCAAAGGCGGCGCGCCGAGCAGCAGAGATTTCACAGCAGTGGAGAGAGCGCGCGGTGAATTTCCGAATGCCGCGCTCTCTGCGAGAACCCGCTTCGTCAGGTCTGCTCCTCGAGCAGCGCGGCGAATGCGGGTTTGATTTCGTCCAGGATTTCGTGGATGGCAGATGGCACGAGGCTGCTGTAGACGTCGAGCAGCACGATGGCGTTGACGATGGCGTCCTGACGGCTCGCGGCGCGCAGCCGTGTCGCCATGCCGCGATTCACGGCATGCATGCCGCGGTAGACGCTGCCGAGATCGTCCAGCGAGATGTCGTGGCTGACGCCGTCACGCGCCTTGAAATGCTGCGCCACGAGATACATGGCGGCAACGCGATACGCGGTTTCGGCTTCGCTCGAGAATGGCAGGTGGAAGCGCGCCATGGGCCTGAACACCGCGGTGCGCGGACAGCCGCTCGAGGCCATGATGAGCCCCATCAGCGACGCCAGCGCCTGCTGCGCCGACAGCGTGGCGATCACCGAACGCTCCTCGCTTTCGACCGTCACGCGCACGTGATCGTACGAGACCAGATCGCTGAAGCCGTCGATCACGCTCGACAGATGCAACGCCGCAGGACAGTACTTGTCCCGGGCCACATCGAGCGGGCAACCCTGACACTGATTGAAACCGAGTTCGGTCCAGGCCGGCGGCTGCGCGATGGTCGCGGGACTCAGTTCTGCGGTGTCGTGATCGAGCTCCAGAGTGAAAGCCAGCTCGCGCGAATCAGGCAGGGCAATCTTGTAGATCAGTCTGACGGTACTCATGTGACCAGCCGGTAGCAGGGTCTGTACTCTCCGGCGATCTTCATGCGTCTTTGTACGACGAAGGCGGCCAGCAACTCATCGAGCAGCGTCATCAGCCGCTTTTCCCCATGCAGTTCGAACGGGCCATGTGTTTCGATGGCCTGTACGCCCTGCTCCTTCACATTGCCGGCGACGATGCCGGAAAACGCCCGGCGCAGATTGGCTGCCAGCATGTGTGGTTCGAGATCCCGGCGCAGTTCGAGCTTCGCCATCGCTTCGTGCGTAGGCTCGAACGGCCGCTGAAAGTCGGGCTGGATTCTGAGCAGCCAGTTGTAGTTGTACGCGTCGCTGCGCGAGCGCCGGAAGTCGCGCACCTGCTCGATACCCCGGGCAACTTCGCGTGCGGCCTGCGCCGGATCGTCGATCACGATCTTGTAGCGCTTCTGCGCCGTCGGCCCCAGCGTTGCACCGATGAACAGATCGATCTGCGCAAAGTATTCGGCGGCGGACGCCGGCCCGGTGAAGATCACGGGCAGCGGCTGCTCGGCATTGGCCGGGTCGAGCAGAATGCCGAGCAGATACAGAATCTCCTCCGCCGTTCCTGCACCGCCCGGGAACACCACGATTGCATGCGCGGTGCGCACGAACCCTTCGAGCCGCTTTTCGATGTCCGGCATGATGACGAGCTGGTTCACGATGGCGTTGGGCGGCTCGGCCGCGATGATGCCGGGCTCGGTCATGCCGATGTAGCGCCCGTCGCGAATGCGCTGTTTGGCATGCCCGATCGTCGCGCCCTTCATCGGGCCCTTCATCGCACCCGGACCGCACCCCGTGCACACGCTGAGCGCGCGCAGACCCAGTTCATATCCGACTTTCTTGGTGTAGTCGTACTCGCTGGAGCTGATCGAATGACCGCCCCAGCAGACCACCAGGTCGGGCCGACCCTTGTAGTCCAGAATCCGCGCATTGCGCAGCACGTGATACACCGCGTTGGTGATCGACGAGGGATCGTTCAGGTCGAAGCGGTTGTTGCCGAGAATCGCATCGTGGATATAGACGATGTCGCGCAGCACCGCGAACAGATGCTCCTTGACGCCGCGAATCATCTGCCCGTCGACGAAGGCACTGGCCGGCGCATTGCGCACTTCCAGCTTGATGCCCCAGGCCTGGCGACCGAGACGGATGTCGAAGTCGCTGTAGCGATCGAAGATGGCGCGGGCGTCGTCGGTATCGAGCCCGGAACTCAGCACCGCCAGCGCACAGCGGCGAAACAGCTGGTAGACGCTGCCGTGACCGGCGTCGAGCAGTTGCGCCACTTCGCGCTGCGAAAGATTCTCGAGACTTCCGGTCGGCGAGACCCGG
>DASTRD010000274.1:0-11867 GCA_035761425.1 Povalibacter sp. | reverse complement strand
TGACAACGCGACTGAGAAGGTAATCCTGATGAAGAATGACGTACGCGATGAACCCGTCAGCGCTGCCGGGCCTCTGCGACATTTTCGCGTCGGCCGTCGCGCTGTGCTGCGCTCGCTCGCAGGCGGTGTCGGAGCCGGTGTTGGCGTCGCCGTATTCGCGTCGCGGGCCGCTGCCGCAGAGCATGTGCATCAGGCGCCTGCGGGAAACCCCGCACAACAGATACCGGATACCGCTGAATCGACGCTGGTGTTCTGCGATCGCCATGCGTTCGACACGCTCGCGGTGCTGAGCGAGCAGATCGTGCCGGGCTCGCGTGCCGCGCAGGTCCCCGAGTTTCTGGATCGTCTGCTGGCCGTCGAATCCACCGATACGCAGAAGCGCTTCACGCAGACGCTCGGGGCCTTCGAGCGAGCGGCCCGCGAGGCCCATGGCAAACCATGGAAATTGCTGACCGCTGACGAAGCGACCGCGCTGCTGAGCAGGATCTCCAGTCAGCCCGAGAACGATGTGCTGCGCGAGTGCTTCGATGACCTGAAGGCTGCTGTCGCCGAGACGTACTACTCGAGCGAACAGGGCATGAAGGAGCTCGGCTGGAACGGCAGCGTCGCATTTGCGCCGCCGAGCCCGACCTGCGCATGAATTTCGATTCCCGCCCGCTTTCCCAATAATTCCAAGCAGATTCCGGAGCGTTCGCGATGACCAGACTCTTTCGCCTTGTGCTGCTGTCCCTTCTCGGTTTGCTTGCCGCAACCGCCGCGCGCGCCGAGCAGTTCAGCGTTGCATTGTTCACGAAGACTGCCGGCTGGCATCACGAATCGATTCTCCAGGGAGTCGAGGCGGTCCGTCACCTGGCCGAGCTGCACGACTTCAAGGTTTTCTGGTCCGAGGATCCGACGCGCATTTTCAACGACCAGGAACTCAGGAAGTACAAGGTGGTGATCTTCCTGAGCACCACGGGCGATGTTCTCAACGACGAGCAGCAGGGCGCATTCGAGCGCTATATCAAGGCGGGCGGCGGGTTCGTCGGGATTCACGCCGCGGCGGACACCGAATACGACTGGCCCTGGTACACCAACATGGTCGGGCACATGTTCCACATCCATCCGCTCGTGCAGACGGCAACGATCAAGGTGGAAGACCCCAACTTCCCCGGCATGGATCGGTTCGCCAAGCGGTTTCTCTGGACCGAGGAGTGGTACGAGTTCGATGCCGCGCGCAGCAAACTTCATTACCTGCTGAGCGTGGATGAGAAGACATACAAGCCGTATGCAAACTGGGGTCCGCGAGGCCAGGGCAAGGGCATGGGCGACTTCCATCCGATCGCGTGGTATCACGAGTACGACGGCGGCCGTGCGTTCTACACGGCGCTGGGTCATCTGCCCGCGACCTGGAGCGATGCCAACTTCCTGCATCACGTCTACGGCGGCATTTACTGGGCCGCGACCGGTAACGGATTCACTGCCAACTGATTCGATACAGGTGCGGAGAGGGTCCGTACGATCAGCAAGGCAATCAGCGGAATGGCGATCGCGTATACGTACTGTATCCGCGATACGCCGATGCCAAAGGGAAACCAGATTCCCGGCACGCCGATGCTGTCGAGCAGTTCGCCGCCGAAGAATGCCGCCATGATGGAAGCCAGCGTGATCAACGCCAGGATCCGTTCGGAGCCACTGCGAACGACTCGCGCGACGATCACGACAAACAGCACGATCGATCCCACGCGGCTCGCGTTCGTGAGTGCTGCACTGTGTGTTGCGACGCCGGCGAGTGCGACGATTCCGAGCAACACCGCGCCGATATCGACGCTGCGCCATGCGGGCAGGCACCACCGGTTCCATGCCAGCGTCCAGGCGGTCACGGTCGGCACCCACATGACGGACGCCAGCCACGCATAGGTGGGCAGCGACTGCAGATCCGTCCACGCGACGATCGCATTGTTGAGACGCCGCGCGCCCATCAGCGCCAGCGCGATGCTGGCAAGAATCACGAAGCCCTTGCGATTGCTGCGCGAGAGAAGCGCCAGTCCCAGCGCGATGACTGCGAACATCGCGGCCGGTTCGACGACTTCCACGATGTAACCGGCGATGGTTCTTGCCCATTGCACGCGGTGCAGGGCATCACTGACAGGACGCGGCGCGAGGATGGGTGGACTGTGCATGCCGCCGCCGTCTGTGCTTGCGGAACCGCCCAGCATGTACGCACGGATCGCGACCGTGCCGCGAGTGCCCGCTGCACCGGCGGGCAGGCTGAACTGCATCGGCCGTGTACCGACCACGCGCGGCACTGCGCCGAGCTGGCCTGAACCGCCGAGCAACCGGCCGTTCCAGTAGAGTTCGTAACCATGTTCAACGAGTGTCGGTCCGAGGATGTCCCACACCTCCGGGCCCGCGGGCACAGTGACCGCGCGCCGGTACCACGCGTAACCGTGGTAATCGCGGTGACCCTGTGCCATCCACCCGCCAACGTAGTCAGGCAGACCGACATCGTAGTCGTGACTACCGGGCGGCGCCGTCATGTCGATCGTTTCCCAGCCGCTGTCGTTCACGTCAGCGTCAGCCCAATGCGGGTCGTCACCGACGTGGAATTGCCATGTGCCGTCGAGCAGCATCGCCTGAGCACGCAGCACCGCCGGATCGGGACGACCGCCTGTGGCGAGATCGGCGATCACGGCAGCCAGAGCCAGCAGTGATACCAGTGCGATACCGAGAATCAGTTTGCGCTGTGTTGCGTCGATCGATGTCGTCGCAGCCATCGTCTCATTCATGCATGACCTCATCCAGGAAACGCTTCGCCCGCGAGGCGTTCTCGACACCGCGCGTCGAAGCACAAGGGCAGGCCGGCGCAAAACGCCGTAATTTTCCGCTCCACACCGGATACTTCATCGAATCGCGCGGGATGTATCATCGTCTCGAGAATTTCTTTCAGCGTGCCCATGCCAGAAGCCACCGACGCCCGGTCGCTCGAGACACTCATGCGCGAGTACCAGCATGGAAGTCTCGCAGCGTTCGAGTCGCTCTATCGCGCGCTCGCTCCGAAGTTGCGCAGCTTCATTCATGCCCGCGTGCATCACGACGGGCGCACAGGCGATCTGCTGCAGGAAACGTTCCTCGAGATTCATCGTTCGCGTCACACCTATCTGCCCGGTCACTGCGTTGCGGGATGGGCATTCGGCGTTGCGCAGAATGTGGTGCTGCGGCACCGGCACACCGAGCGCCGGCGCAACAGACACGAAGTACAGGTGGAGGAGCAGGACCTCGAAGTGCAGCCGCGTGTCTGGGATTTTCAGTTGCAGCCGCTGCAGGATGCGCTGGAACGCTTGTCGCCTGACGCACGTGCCACCTGGTGGCTGCGCAACGTGGAAGGTCATTCATTCGACGCGATTGCCCGTCAGCTCGGTATCGCAGCGACTGCCGTCAGGCTGCGCTGCAGTCGCGCCTCGCGTGCCTTGCGCGCTGCGCTGGAAAAGGGGACCGATCATGAATGAAGTGCGGATTCCCGCGTCGCTGTTGAACCGGGTACGAGCGGATCTCGAGCCGGTGACGCCGCTGGCTTCGCCGGCGCGTCGGTTGTTCGCGCTCATGCCGCTCGCGCTGCTGCTCTTTTTCGGTCCGTCGATCTGCTGGGGCTGGCGCAGCAACCTCGCAGAGCTGCCGGCCTGGGTCAGTTACGGGCTGTCGGCCGTTCAGTCGCTCGGGGGTGTGGGACTGATGGCCCTTGCGTTGCGACAGGCCGTACCGGGTCTCGCCATCCCCGTGCGATGGCTGTGGCTGGCATTCGCGGGCGCTGCGCTGCTGTTTGCCGCGATATCGTTGCTTACTGCGCACGTACTGCCAACACCGCTGCACGATCGCGTGTCCGCAGCGCGAATGGCGTGGGAATGCGTGTTCATGGAGTTGCAGTTTGCGATCCCATCGATTGTCGTTTCCGCATGGCTGGTGGCCCGCGCCTTGCCGACCCGTCCGGCCCTGACCGGCGCGGCGTATGGCCTGTCCGTTGCGCTGATGACGGATGCCGGCATGCGGTTGTTCTGCCGGATCGACCAGCCGGCTCATTTGTTTGCGGCGCATGGCGGCGCCATTGTGCTCGGCGCCATTGGCGGCGCCCTGATCGCGACGCTCATCGAACGCATCAAGTATGGAAGGCTGCGGACCTGAGGGCGCCCGCATCATCCGCCGACGCCGCAGAGAGCTACGATTCGCAACAATTGAGTCAGGCCGGGTCGCGCGCCCGGCGCCTATACTCGGCCGTCCGCTGCGGCGTCACCGCAACCCGGCGCGGACTTGCCGTCGTCGTGTTCAGGAACTGCGATGAAGGAAAACCAGAAACGTAGTGCGGGGAACCTGTCTGAAGGAGGTCTCATGAAAATCCGCTTGTTCGGCTTGCTTGCCTTGCTCATTGCGACTGCGCTGCCGGCCGCTGCCGCCGATCTGGCCGGGCGCTGGACTGCAGAATTCGATTCACCCATCGGCGTGCAGAAGTACGTCTACGTGTTCAGCAAGTCCGGCGATGCGCTCGCGGGCGAGGCGACCTACGAACACTCGATGGGCAAGGGCACCGTGCAATTGCAGAACGTCAAGCTCGAAGGCGACAAGGTGGCCTTCGATGAACCGCTGTCCATCGAGGGCAACGAAATCACCATTTCCTACAGCGGTACGCTGGCGGGCGATGAGCTGAAGCTGTCGCGCCAGGTCGGCGAGTTTGGCACCGAGGAACTCACCGCCAAACGCGCGAAATAATCCCGGGGCCGGCCAACGCCGGCTTTCATGGGCGGGACAGATCCGCCAACGCATTCGGCGCGGATCTGTCTCTTTATTCTTTCCGGGATACGAAGAGTCTGTCCGCCGTTCCGACGCAGGATCGCAATCGCCCGGGTCGAGCGACAGGATGGACATCTGCGTGGCGGACAAGAGGTCGCGCATGCAGCATCATTCACCATGCAATCCCGTCACGAGTGTGGATCGAATGAATCTACGCGATTACGCGCGCACCATGTCCGCCTACAACCGCTGGATGAATGAGAAGCTGTACGCCGTGTGCGCTTCGCTGTCACCGGCGATGCGCCGTCAGGATCTGGGAGCGTTCTTCGGATCGATCCACGGAACGCTCAATCATCTGGTGATTGCAGACCGGATCTGGCTCGGCCGCTTCGTCGGCCCGGCCTTCCCGGTGAGCTCGCTGGATGAGGATCGGTGGCCCGACTTCGAGGATCTGCGTCGCGAGCGCGCTGCGGTCGACGATGCCATCGAACACTGGGTGAACTCGCTGGCAGACGATGCCGATACTGCCGATCTGGTTTATCGCTCAGTCGTCAATCCGCAGGAACGACGTGTGCCGCTGCGCCTTGCGGCGATCCACTTCTTCAACCACCAGACGCATCACCGCGGCCAGGTGACCACGCTGCTCAGACAGCAGGGCGTCGACCCGGGTGTTACCGATTTGCTGTGGATGCCCGGCGCGAGCGAGCTTTGAGCGATGAGCGCGAGGGTCCGGATGCGCTTCGCCCTTCAGGTTCAGGCGGTTCCCCCGCCACGATCTGAGCGTAGTTGAGCATCGCGACCAGCAGGACGCCGCCGACGATGTTCCCGAGCAACGTGGGCAGTACGAATCGCGAGAGCACTTCCCACCAGCCGGCATAGCCGCCCGCAGCCAGGGCGAAGACTTCGACGGAACCCGCGATGATGTGGCCGAAATTGCCGATCCCGACGACGTAGGTGATCAGCACGATCACGCCGACGCGCGCGGACTCGGCGAAGGGCAGAAGCCATACCATGAGTGCGATCAGCCACCCCGCAAAGATGGCGCGCACAAAGGCCGTGAGGAAGCCATGCTCCAGGGCACTGCGGCCCATTTCGACGAAGCCATGCCGTACCGCCGGTTCGAACGCGGTTGTGTTGATGGCGGCTGCGCCGACGGCCAGAGCGCCGAGCAGATTGGCAATCAGCACGATGCCCCACAGCCGCATGACGTTGGCGAACATCCGGCCACTGCGGTGCTTGAGCAGCGGCAAGATCGGCGTGAGCGTGTTTTCAGTGAAGAGCTGCTGACGACCGAGGACCACGACGACGAAGCCGACGCTGTAACCGAGTTTCGCGATGAGCGGTCGCCACGTCGTGTCGGGCAGGTAGCTGGCGAGCAGACCTTCGGAAATCATGGAGAAGCCCATCGACAGGCCGGCTGCCAGGCCGGACCAGCCCAGGGCGGCGGACGAGCGCTCGAGTTCCTGCACGCCTTCCAGCGCAATCGCTTCGAAAACGATTCTGCCGCTCGGCGATTGGCGACTTTCGATTTCCTCTACTTCGTCCATGACCGATTGCACTTGTGCCTGCAGCAGGTTCAAGGCAAACGGTCCACCGCCTGAGGATGTTCCTGCGGGCAGTGGCATCGCTCCGGTTGCCGCGTAGTGCTCACGCAGCCCGCGCTGACGTCCGGCGAAGGCGCACCGGAATTTTCGCTACAGGCGGGACAGCGCCTCGCTAACGGCCAAAGACAGCAGCAATCGCGCTGCTGCCGCGCCCCACGGGGTCCTTCCTGATCGCCTTCTCCTCCTCGCCGACCTGGGTGAACAGCGCATCGAGGCTGCGATTCAGCACGTGCTGTTCCAGATCGAGATCCGGCTTGTTGCTCAGCGGCAGCTGCTTGTAGGCGGAAAGCAGCTTCTGATACTGACTGTAGAAACCGATCTGCTGCAGGCTGTTGTGGATCACCGGCTCGTAACGGCGGCGCAGCTCGGTTTCGGTGTGTCCGCGGAAATACTGAGTCGCCGCCGTATCGCCGCCACGAACGATGCCCAGCGCATCGTTGATCGTCATGGTGCGCACGGTATCGACGAACAGCGCCTTCGCCTCGACTGCGGCGCGCTCGGCGCCCTGATTCATCAGTTTCTCGATCTGGTCGATCTGGGCGCCCAGGCCGAACTGGCGCAGTCGCGAAGCCAGCGGCTGTACAGCCTCCGGCAGCTGAATGCGGTAACGGGCATTGTTCTGATATCCGCCGGCCTGCGACAACAGATCCGCAGCACGGACACTGCCGAGCTCAAGCGATTCCTTGATCGCGCGGGTGAGCGGGCTCTCGCCAGTCTGCGTCCCCGTACCGCCCTGAACCACCTGCGACATTTCCGCGCAAGCGCCGAGGCCGATGACGAGCAGGGCGGCAATCAACAGCGATGATGCGCGACGCACGATGACCGGAAGACCACGCATAAAAACTCCTTGCGAAGGCGGGGTGCGCAGATTACCTCCTTTCATGCGGACAGCGTCAGTCGCGATCGGATGAATGCATCCCGGTCGCAGTGCCTGCGCGGCGGCGTGGGTCAACCAGCGCTCCTCGCCCTCTCGATGACGGCCGCATAGCAGCCGGGCTTCGCAAAATGAGCATGGATGTAACTGACCCGGTCATTGGCCAGCATGGGCTCGAGCACCGTTTCAAGCAGACATCCTTCGACCACGTCGGCGGTCACCATCATGCCGTCCGCATCATAGGCCCGCAGCGACAGCAATCGTTTGCGCAGCTGCGCCGGGACTTCGTTGATGGCATCGAAGGTACGCTCGCCCTTGCGAACATAAATGGCGAAGCAGGAACGAAAGGGAGTGTCGGCGCGGTGATGCTGATAGTTCAGCAGAATCACGTCATCGCCGGGCGTGGCATCGGTGAGGCTGATCCGGCATGGATAGCCGTCGTCCTCAGCGGTGACACGACGGGCGCCGAGATCGGCGAGCTGCCCATCGCTCATCCGGAACAGATGAGAGAAGTCTTCGGCGCAAAGTCCGCGGATTCGAAAATCGATCATGCTGCCTCCTCAAGTAAGGCGAGCAGCTTGCGTGTCCGCGGCGTCACGCGCAGCCGGTTTCTTGCGGTTGAATCGCATGAATCTGCGGCAAGTCAGAGATCCTCAGGCCTCGTACTGCGGCAATTCGATGTCATCGACGAGGCTGCTGCCGATGAGCAGCTCGGCGATTTTCGGCACGCTCATCAGCTTCATGGCCTGGTTGCGTATCCACAGGCCGAATTCCGTCGTCGGTGCAAATGAGCTCGCAAAGTTGCGCGCTGATTTCTGCTTTCGCTCAAGGAACTCGCGCACGCACCGTTCCCAGGCGGCAAATGCGAGCCGATGATCGCCGGCGCATCTGTTGATCTCGCCGGCGAGCGTGTAGGCCTCCGCGATCGCAAGGCCCGTTCCTTCTCCCGCCAGCAGCGAGACACACGCTGCCGCGTCGCCCAGCAATGCGATACGACCGCGACTCCAGGTGGGCATGGCGATCTGGCTGACGCGATCGAAGTAGACATCCTCTGCCTGGCGCAGGCACTCCATGATCGCGGCTGTCTCCCAGCCGGCGTCCGCGTACACACGCATGAGTGAGGCTTTGCGAGCATCCCGAGTTTCGGGGATCGGGCCGTCGAGACGCGACGTGGCGAAGACAAGAAGAAAGAGGGTGCGATCGTTGCGCAATGTGAATCTGGAAATCTGCCGGCCCGGCAGCGCATGACTCACATACACAAGCTCATCGCGAGGTCGATAGCCGGCGGCTTCGAACGCCGCCACGCAGTAGTCGAGATCGCGTTCGAATGTCTGTTCCGGACCGAAAACCAGTTCGCGGACCCTGGAGTGCAATCCGTCCGCGCCGATCACCAGATCGAACCGGCGTTGCGCGCCGGACGCCATGGTCACACTCACGCCATCTGCATCCTCATTGAGTGCGGCAATCGAGTCGCCGAAGAGCGCCTCGGCACGAGGCCCGATGCTGTCGTAAATGATTCTGGCAAGTTCGCCGCGCGGCAGACTGGTAAATCGGTCATGCACAAGGTGCCGGATCGACGCGACGTTGAACCCGCTGACGCGCTGGCCGGCGTCGTCGACGAAGCGCACCTGCTCGACCTGGTAGCCGGCCTCCAGTACCTGCGGCAACAGGCCCATTCGCTCGATGATCGAATAGCCGATGCCCCAGAAATCGATGATGTAGCCGCCCGCGCGGAAATGCGGTGCAACTTCGATGAGCGTCGGTTCGTGCCCATAACGCAGCAGCCAGTGCGCCAGGGAGCAGCCGGCGACACCCGCACCGCTGATGGCGATCTTCATTGACTACTCCTCGCATGGCTCACGCGTGACGCGAAGAGAAGTGTGCGGCACGGAAAACCTCTGCGGCATCCGTGACGAGCGAAGAGGGACGTGACGTTGTGGTAATGCCGGCAGTCGATTCTGCGGCGGCGCCGCGGCGTGACGGTTTTACACGCCCGGGACGATTCTCAGATCGCGCACCGCGCCGCCATCCAGAGCGGCCAGTGCTGCCTGATAGGCGGCGCTGTCGTGAACCGCCACGGCGGCGTCCACGGAATCGAATTCGATCAATACGGTGCGATCGAGCAGGCCATCTTCATAGGCCCTGGCAGCCGCAGCGCGTGCAAGGAAGCGACCGCCGCCTGCCTCGATTGCAGGACCTGCGAGCTTCGCGTAGGCCGCGAGCTTGTCCGCATCAGTCACCTTGCGATAACAGGAAATCCAGTAAGCCTTGGCCATGGCAGCCTCGCGATGAATGACAGATCGCATAGTAATGGATCTCCGCATCGACTTGCCGCTCGCGCAGATCCAGGGATGCGGCCGAAAACGATTCGATGCACTCAATAGAGTGCGTGCGGAGGAGGCTTGCAGGATGTTCACCCCGGGACGTCGGGCAGCGTGCGGTCCCGATCCTGATGGTCGCAAGGCGAGGCGATTGAGATCTCCGGAAAACGTACGTTCCCCGGCGTGCTGAGAATATATCGCACGCGGGGGCTTGCCGGAAGGCCCGGCCCGTGCTGCAGCATCCGCGCCTTCGTTGTTGCAGGAGTCATGAAATGCGAGTGTTGCTGACGACGTTTGGATCGCGTGGCGATGTTCAACCTCTGCTGGCCGTCGCCCGCGCACTGCGCGAGATGGGCGCGGATGCACGCGTCTGCGCACCGCCTGACGCCGAATTCGCACGGCTGTTTGCCGAGGCGGACGTACCGCTGCTGCCCGCGTTCGCCACCGTGCGTGAGTGGATCGCCGAGATGCTGCCGAAACGCGGCACGATCCCGCTGCCGACGCTGGCTGCGCAGGTGATGGCTGCGCAATACGAGGCAGTCAGTGCGGCCGTGCAATGCTTTGACGGGAAGAAGTGCGAGCTGATGGTGTCCACAGGATTGTTTTCCGCGGGCGCCGCGGCTCGATCCGTGGCCGAGAAGTACGGCGTGAACTACGTGCACGCGGCGTACTGCCCCATGTTCCTGCCTTCGCCCTGGCAGCGACCCTTCGAGTACCCCGGCCACGCACATCCGCCGGGCGTCACTGACAATCGCGTTCTGTGGGAGCGCGACGTCCATGTCATGAACGAAGTGTTCGGCACCGGCCTCAACGCGCTGCGTCGCGAGCACGGATTGCCGCCGGTCGACAATGTGCGCGACTACGTGTTCACGCATCGTCCATTGATCGCTGCGGATCCGGTGCTCGCGCCCTGGCGCACACTCCCGCACATCGATGCGGTTCAGACGGGCGCGTGGCTGCCGTCCGATCAAAGGCCATTGCCATCGGATCTGTTGTCATTTCTCGATGCGGGCACGCCGCCGGTCTATGTCGGCTTCGGCAGCATGCCAGTCGCCAGGACCCATGCCCGAACTGCGATCGATGTGGTGCGTGCGCAGGGCCATCGTGTCCTGCTTGCGCGTGGCTGGGCCGATCTGCAACTCCCCGATGATGGCGATGACTGCTTCCTGGTGGGCGAAGTCAATCAACAGTCGCTGTTCAGTCGTGTGGCCGCGATTGTTCACCATGGCGGCGCGGGTACCACGACGGTTGCGGCTCTGGCCGGGCGTCCTCAGGTCATCGTGCCGCAGCTTGGTGACCAGCCTTACTGGGCAGGCAGAGTTCGCGATCTCGGCATTGGCGCAGCCCACGAGGGAGCGATGCCCACGGCAGAGTCGTTGCATGCAGCACTCAGGCACGCGCTTGAACCGGGAACCTGCGCCCGGGCCGCGTCGATTGCCGACTCCATTCGCACCGATGGGTCGCTGCGCGCAGCGTCGTGGCTTCTCGGAAGCAGATAGTGTCGGTCCGGCCGAGGCTCGACCGTCCTTGCAGAGACAGTCCACTGTCCGGGCTGCGATCACGGGCCGTCACGAGGGTTTGTCATGAAGCCGATCATCACTGCTTTTGAGCGTTCGCCCGATCGAGGCCGCGGTCTGGCGCGCGACATACGCGTTCGCTGGGCGCTCGAGGAAGTGGGCCAGCCATATGACGTGCGGCTCGTATCTTTCAGTCAGATGAAGGAGCCCGCGCATCGCGCGCTGCATCCGTTCGGTCAGATTCCGACGTACGAGCAGGACGGACTCGCGCTGTTCGAGTCCGGATCGATCATTCTCCATATCGCGGAAAACTCCCCGGGGCTGTTGCCGCAGGATGCGAATGCACGGGCACGCGCGATCACCTGGTTGTTTGCGGCGCTGAGTACCGTGGAGCCGCCGATCGTCGAATTCACCATGGCCTTGCTGTTCGAACGCGACCGGTCCTGGTACGCGGAACGTCAGATCATGCTGGAGGAACGCGTGCACATGCGGCTGCGCGATCTTGCCGCTGCGCTTGGCGATGCGCAGTGGCTGGACGGTGCATTCAGTGTCGGCGACCTGATGATGGTGACCGTGCTGCGCCGTCTGGAATCGTCCGGTCTGCTCAACACGTACCCCACGCTGCGCGCGTACATCGATCGTGCTGTTGCCCGCCCCGCGTACCAGCGTGCTTTCGCGGATCAACTCGCCGTGTTCACTCAATCAGAAGAGAAAGGCTGAGCACGCCGCCCCTTGCGCGACCGATCGTTACGCTGCCGCCGCAGTCACCTACGCATTGCTCACGGGCTGC
>DASTRD010000273.1:0-5275 GCA_035761425.1 Povalibacter sp. | reverse complement strand
GGCCCGACTTCGCCGACGCCCGGCAAGGTCCCGCCGATATGCCAGTCATGGGGATCGCGCGAGGTGTCGGTGTAACCGCCGCCCAGAATGACGGAGATCGCGGGATTGAAAGCCGAAGCCGCACGCGCCGCTTCCTGAGCGGACGGCGGTGGCATCACCGTCGGTGCCACGGGCTGGGATTCCAGCTCCGTGATGCGTGCCTCGAGCGCGCTGACTCGCTGAGCGTAGTCGTTCTTCAATGCCTGCAATTCGGCGCGCAGGCTGGCAACGTCATCATCGGCTGCATGACTGAGCAGTGGCAGCATCCCCACGCACAAGACTGCGACACCGCGGCGCACGGGCGCCGCAATGGTTTTGAACCTGACCATGAAAGAGTCCTCCGGGCAAATGAATACGGCGCAGCCGGCGCGATGCGCGCCGGACACGCAGACGATTCGAGCTCAGAGAACGGTGGGTGGTGCGCGTGAACGGAAGGCGGCCGCGGAACCGCGGTCGACAGGAACAGCAGCCGGCAACGACGTGATGTCGTTGCTGCCGGCTTGCATGTGAATGCAGATGTGAGGAACAGCATCCGCCATTCCGTTGAACGGCGCATGAGAGAGACATTCGCCGCAGAACTGAACGGAGCCGGTCGAGACGTGCTTTTCGGGCGTCAGGTGCGAATAGGCGTGCGCCTCCAGGCCGAGCTGAGCCAGCAGCAACAGCAGCGACAGGATCCGGGCAATGAGGCGACGATTCTTGAACAGCACAGCGACCCTCGAAGTCACCGCAGTATCCATAACTGGGCCAGATCCGACAATCGGTTCGAACACCGCATCACCGGCGCGGGAATCCCTTGTGCTGACGGCACAACAGCCCGCCGCTGCTCCCTCAGGTGCGAAGCGCTCCCAGCTTCATGCCGTGGCTGCTGAAGGGCAGTCGGCGCAGGCGCTCGCCCGTCGCGGCGAAAATGGCATTGGCAATGGCGGGTGCAACAGGCGGTACGGGAGGTTCACCGACGCCACCGATCTTTTCGCCGGGGCTTTCCAGAATTTCCACGTCGATCTGCGGGCACTGATTCATCCGCACGACCGGACAGGTGTCGAAATTGGCCTGCTGCACGCGGCCATGTTCGATCGTGATCTCCCCAAAGGCCGCCGCACTCAGTGCGAATACCACACCGCCTTCGAACTGAGCGCGCACCGAATCGGGGTTCACGGCCATGCCGCAATCGACGACGCACGCCACGCGATGCACTCGCAGGTTGCGATCCGCGTCGACCGATACTTCTGCCACCTGCGCCGTCAGCGAACCAAAGCCCTTCAGCAGCGCAATCCCGCGTCCCCGTCCTTCGGGCAGAGGCTCATCCCAGTGCGCCAGTTTCGCGGCGGCATCGAGTACGCGCAGCGCACGCGGCTGCCCCTTCAGGAGCTGGCGGCGAAAGTTGAGCGGGTCCTGCCGGAGTTCGCCGGCGAGCTCATCGATGAAACTTTCCAGAAAGAACAGGTTCTGCGACGCATCGACCGAACGCCATGCGCCCAGCGGTACGCCGGGATTCGATCCGGCGTAGGTGATCAGGAAATTCGGCAACGCGTAAGGCTGACCGACCAGGCCGCCCACGGGCGTATAGGGATCCAGGCAACCTATGTGCGCCCGCACGGCGGCGATGTCAGCGCCAACGATCGCAGCGCGTAGACGTACGACTGCGGCCGGTCGATAGAATCCATGCTGCGTGTCTTCTTCACGGGTCCACAGCATTTTTACCGGCTTGCCCACTTCGCGCGCAATGAGCGCTGCCTGTTCGCCATAGTCGGTCTGCAAGCGTCTGCCGAATCCGCCGCCGACGAACGTCGTGTGAATCGTGACATTCGCCGCGGGAATTCCCAGCCTTTTCGCGACGGCAGCCTTCATGTCGGACTGCACCTGCGTCGGCACCCACAACGTCGCGCGATCTGCGCGTACCAGGGCGGTGGCGTTCATCGGTTCCATCGGTGAATGCGACAGCAGCGGCGCTTCATATACGCGCTCGATGACGTGTGACGATGCGGAGAATGCCGAGTCGCACGCAGCACGCAGTTCGTGCTCGTCCTCGCCCTCCTGGAGGAATGCCTTGCCTTCCTGGCCGACCGCGGCGTGGAGCTGGCGCGATAGTTCTGCGGAACCGAGTTCGGCGTTGCCACCGTGATCCCACACCGGCTGAAGTTTCTCGAGTGCCCGGCGAGCGCTCCAGAAGTCGCGAGCGACGACGCTGACCGCGTTGTCCAACTTTACGACCTGAACGACATGGGCTGCGGCCAATGCGGGCGACGGATCGACGCTGCGCAGTTTCCCGCCGAATGTCGGGCACTGCGCGATGGCGGCACAGAGCATGCCGGGCTGCTGCACGTCGATACCGAATACGGCGCGCCCGTCGACCTTCTCGCGAATGTCGAGTCGCGGCACGGCTCGGCCGATGAACGTCCATTGCTCGCGAGGTTTCGGGACGATGTCCGCAGGAGGCGCGATGCGCGCTGCCTGAGCGGCGAGTTGCCCGTAAGCGGCGTGCCGACCCGACGGATCGTGATGAATGGCACCGCTGCCGGTCCGACACTCGCTCGCAGGTACATTCCAGCGTTGCGCGGCGGCACGCAAGAGGCACTCGCGCGCCGTCGCACCGGCGATACGCAAGCGGTCGAACATGCCGCGCACCGAACCGCTGCCGCCTGTCTGATAGGTTTCCCACATGCCGTAGTACGCGGGTTCCACCGGCGCGAAATCGATGCGGACCTGCGACCAGTCGAGTTCCAGTTCGTCCGCAAGAATCTGTGCGAACGCGCTCTGCGCACCCTGACCCATCTCGGTGGCATTGACGAGCAGAGTGACGACTCCGTCTGTGTCGACACGTACCCAGCCGGCGAGAGTCTGCCGCTGCACGGCATCGCCAGCGACAGCCGGGACGCCTATCCACAGAGCGCCGCCGGTGACGGCTGCGCTGTGCAGAAATCTGCGGCGCGTCATACGGGAAGTCATGCCGCGATGGTCCATCAAATTCGGCGGCGTCGACACGGATCGGGGTGTCGGTTCGGCGTGAGATTCCGGCAATTCGCCGCATCGGTCAGAGCGACTCCGCCGGAGCTGCTCCCTCATTGCGCCGTCGCTGCTGCGGCGAACGCATATATAAGTAACGAGCGATAGCAGGGGCGGTGGCGGATCGACCGGTTTGCCGTCACTCCCCCGGCGAGCAGAAGGGGCAATTCAGGCTCGCCGGAGGAGCTCGGGCGGGAACATCTGCGAGGACAATCCAGATGACCCGGGAGAGCTGAGGACGTGCGGCGCTGCCGCACAAAAAGCCTGCCGGCGGCCGAAGCGCACCGGCAGGTGAGGGCACTCGTTAGCGCAGCTGGGTGACGGTGACCGAGTAGCCGTCATGGGCCGCATGCTTTGCACCATACGCACCCAGGGACAGGATCGCGGTGACGATGACGGCCGAGAGGACCATGCATACAGCGCGCTGAACGTTCTGGTTGAGGATGGCAAACATGACAGTCTCCTTTCTCGCTCTCTTGAAAGCCGCGTTATTGCGGTGGTTGGCGTTAAGACACTGCAGCGCCTCGCAGGGTTACAGTCGCTGAGCAAATACCGGTGAGCTGCGGCAGACTGCCGGTGAAGCTGCGGAACGCCCGACGAATGCCGCAATCGTCGCTTCTGCCCCGATGCATGAGGTTGACCTGTCCCGATGAGTCTCGACCTTCCACCGCTGATCCGGGCATTGCTCGACCCGCGCTGTTATCCGGATCCAGCGGTGCGGGTGGAGTTGAAGCAGACCCATCTTTCCTGGTTGCTGCTCGCCGGCACGCATGTATTCAAGATCCGCAAGCCGGTGCAGTTCGACTTCGTGGATTTCTCGACGCTGGAGTTGCGTCGCAGGGATTGCGAAGCAGAAGTACGCCTCAACCGATCTTTCGCGCCGACTTTGTATGAAGGCGTCGTTGCGATCACCGGCAGCATCGAGCGGCCCATGCTCGGCGGATCAGGATCGGCGCTCGAATATGCGGTGCAGATGCGACGGTTCGCGGCACAGGACGAACTAACGACACTGCTGACGGCCAATGCAGTGAGTACCGACGAGCTGGCGCAGTTCGGTGCGAGGATCGCCGACATTCACGCGGCCAGCCCGGTGCACGACGGCCCCGCTTCGCTCCTGATCGATGTGGCACGCGAGAACGCACAGGAACTTGCACATGTGGCGGGCAGTGACGACCGCATCGCGCACTTGCAGCGGTGGCTGGAGGCAACGTGGTCACGGATCGCTGACCTCGCCGACGAGCGTTGCCGGGCCGGGCGGGTTCGCGAATGTCATGGTGATCTTCACGCAGCCAACATCGTCAGGCTGGATGGCGTGCTGACGGCGTTCGATGCGATCACATTCAACACCCGGTTGCGTTGCATCGACGTGGCAAGCGACATCGCATTCCTCATCATGGATCTGCACGCCAGAAACCGGCCGCAACTGGCGTGGGCCTTTGTGAACGGCTGGCTGGAGCGTTGCGGCGATTACCAGGCAGTACAGCTGCTGGCATTCACTGTTGTGCATCGCGCACTCGTGCGCGCCAAGGTGGCGGTGCTCGACAATGACCGGAATCGGTGTGAGAAGTATCTGGCACTCGCCGAGGACAGCACGCGTGCCGGCCCCGGCGCACTCACCATCACATGCGGCCTGTCCGGCTCGGGTAAGACCTGGCTCAGTACGCGCGTCATGACGGAAGCTGCTGCCATACGCATTCGCTCCGATGTCGAACGCAAGCGACTGGCGGGCCTGCGGGCCGAACAATCTTCCCGGGGCCGGCAGTCCATCTATACGGTCGAGTTCAACGCACAGGTCTACGAGCATCTGCTCGCACTCACGCGCGACCTGCTGGGCTGTGGAGCGCACGTCATCGTCGATGCCGCCTTTCTCAGGCGTGCCGAGCGTCACAGTTTCATGCAGCTCGCAGCCGCGGAAGGGGTCGCCTTCAATGTTCTGCACTGCGTCGCGGCCACGGATGAGTTGCGACGCCGGCTCGATCGCCGACAGCGCGCCGGCGGCGATGCCTCGGAAGCGGACGCCACTGTGATGCAGCGCCAGCTCGACTACTGGGAAGCGTTCGATGAAAGCGAACTGCCCTTCGTGCATGAAGTCAGGACTGCGGACGAGTCCCGCGTGAACGAATTGGTGAGCGATCTGCGGAAACATTTACGCGCGTGATTGTCTGATTGCAGGTGTCCCGCATCGCCCGACATTCGATCGGCGCGGCAGTGCGGCTACGCACTCACCTTC
>DASTRD010000272.1:0-3418 GCA_035761425.1 Povalibacter sp. | reverse complement strand
CGTCGAAGACGCACGCATCTTCCCTTTCTGGCATGCGCCCATCGTGATCGATCGGGGTGGCGAGAAGGTGCTGCGTCTGGCGCGCTATCACCTGCGTCCGCGCAATGCGCCGGCGTCGATCGATCGGCAGTTTCCCGGGCTCTACAACGCGCGGCGCGACAACCTCGAAAAATTCTGGCGCAACGAATTCGGCCGTTCGCACGCGGTGATGTACGTGAGCTCGTTCTTTGAAAATGTAGCCCGCGACAATGCCAACGTGGTGCTGCATTTCAATCCGCGGCCGGCGCAGACCATGCGCGTTGCATGCCTCTACAGCGAGTGGGCGGGGGCGGATGAAGGCGAACTGCTGACATTCGCCGCGGTGACCGATGAGCCACCCGCAGAAATCGCGGCCGCCGGACACGATCGCTGCATCGTCAATCTTCTGCCGGAAAACGTCGAACGCTGGCTGACGCCGGCGGGTCGCTCTGCGCGCGAGTTGCAAGCCATCCTCGACGAAAAACAGCGGCCGTACTACGAACACGCCATCGCCGCGTGATCGCATCGGGATGTCGCGCGCAGAGCTTGCCTGACGCCTTAACACTGTATATACATACAGCCTCCAGCGCCCGAGATGCGAGAAGGTTCGGTGCCGAGCCGCGGCTGCCGGATGCGCAATGCCGCTGGCCATTGTTGAGAGCTGACGATGCCTGCGAAACATCCGCCGCGGCCGGGTACCCTGGCTTCGTACGCTGAGTCGGGTCAGCCCTTTCTCATCGTATGCAGTCATTGCGGTCATTACGCGCGTCCGAACTATCTCGAACTCGTGCACCAGGCAGGCGGTTGGGCGGCGATGATGAAGGACGTCCTGCCGCGTCTGCGGTGTCGTCGCTGTCGGCAGCGGGCCGCGGAGGTCCGGCTGAGAAGCGGGCGTTGACCTGATGAGAGCGACGACGATCTGAACATTCTCTGACCTCGCAGCCGATGCGGGAAGAGCGCACGCAACCAAGTGCTGCGATGGCATCGGTTCGCATCCGGTCTCATGTCACACTTGGCGCGCCCGCACCGATCTTGCGGGCACATCCAGACGAGCAGATAGAAATGAATCCAACGGGTACTGAATCCGTCGCCGGGCCCCGGGCGACACGCAGGGAATGGATCGGCCTCGCGGTCATCGCGCTGCCCTGCCTGCTGTATTCGATGGATCTGAATGTCCTGAATCTCGCCATTCCTCATCTGACGGCGGATCTGCATCCGACATCGACGCAGCTGCTGTGGATCGTCGATGTCTATGGCTTTCTGCTGGCGGGCTTTCTGATCACGATGGGCACACTTGGCGATCGCATCGGACGACGGCGATTGCTCATGATCGGTGCTGCGGCGTTCGGGGCGGCCTCGGTGCTTGCTGCATTCGCGACCAGTGCTGCGATGCTGATCGCTGCACGCGCTGTGCTGGGCGTCGCGGCAGCCACACTGGCGCCTTCCACGCTATCGCTCATCCGCAACATGTTCCTCGATCCGCGCGAACGCACGATGGCCATCGGTGTGTGGGTCGGTTGTTTTTCGGCGGGCAGTGTGGTCGGCCCGATCGTCGGCGGAATACTGCTCGAGCACTTCTGGTGGGGATCGGTGTTCCTCATTGCGGTGCCGATGATGGTATTGCTGCTGATACTCGTGCCTTTGCTTCTGCCCGAGTACCGCGATCCGCAGGCGGGCAAGCTCGATATCGTGAGCGCGTTGCTGGCGACCGCGACGGTGCTGCTCATGATCTTCGGCGTCAAACACTGGGCGATCTATGGCATCGCGCTGTTGCCGCTGGCCTCGATTGCGGCCAGCATATTGCTCGGCACCCTGTTCGTACGCCGGCAGCGTCGACTCGAGGATCCGATGATCGATCTGCGCCTGTTTCGTCGCCCGGTGTTCTCCGCGGCGCTGTCCGTGAACATCATCGGCATCTTCGCGGCATTCGGTTCGTTCCTGTTCATCACGCAGTACCTGCAGCTCGTGCGCGGCATGGGACCGTTCGAGGCCGGGATGTGGCTCGTGCCTGCGGGCGTCGTGTTCGTGATCGGTTCATTCATGGCGCCCTTCCTGGTGCGCCGTTATGCGCCCGGTACCGTGCTGACCTGCGGTTTTCTGATCACCTCGCTTGGTTATGTCGTGCTCGCACAGGTGCATGCCGACAGCGGACTGTGGGTCGTGGTGCTCGGGTTCCTGCTGTTCTGTTCGGGGCTCGCGCCCATGGGCACATTGACGACGGATCTCGTCATGTCCGACGTGCCGCCGGAGCGTGCCGGCGCGGCGTCCGGTATTTCCGAGACCAGTTTCGAATTCGGTGCGGCGCTGGGTGTTGCTGTGCTCGGCAGCATCGTAGGAGCGAGCTATCGCACGTCCCTTGCGGCCGGCGCGCTCGACACATTGGACCCCCAGGTGCTGGCAACTGCGCGCGAGACGCTGGGTGCTGCCCTGGCTGTCGCCCTGACTCTGGATGACACTGCGCGCCAGACGCTGGAAATCACCGCGCGCGATGCATTCACGCGCGGTTTCAACCTCGCTGCGTTCGTGAGCGCGCTGCTGGGCCTGCTTGCGGCCTTCGTGTGTTTCCGCTTCATGAGACGACACGGCCGTTCGCCAGCCGCTGCGCCGCCCACGGCCTGAGCGTCGGCTGCGGCTATCCCGGGGATGTCACGGCGCGCACCGGGTGCTGAGCCATGTGCGCACGAGCGACAGCAGCACGCACCAGGCGAGTACGAACAGGACGGAGCTGCGCGGCAGCATCAGCAGCGCAAACCCTGTCGCTGCGATCGCGAAATCGCCGGCAGTGAGCACGGCAGTCGTCCACACCGGATGGTAGAGCGCGGCGGCGAGCACGCCGACCACGGCGGCGTTGACGCCAGCCAGTGCGCTCATTGCGCCTGGCCTGTTCAGCACCGTGCGCCAGAACGGCAACACGCCGGCCACCAGGAGAAAACCGGGCAGGAAGATGGCGGCAAGAGCAATGCTTCCACCGGCGACGCCGCCCTGGCCGGCCTCGAGTCGCGCTCCGAGAAATCCAGCGAGACTGAACATCGGTCCGGGAACCGCCTGTGCCGCGCCGTAGCCTGCCAGAAAAGTCTCGGCGTCAATCCAGCCTGGCGCCACCACTGCCTGCTGAAGCAGCGGCAACACCACGTGGCCGCCACCGAATACCAGTGCACCGGCTCGATAGAAGGCCGCGGCCACTTGCAGTTCTGTTGCCGCGGACTGTGGCACCACCGCCGCGATCAGCAGCAGGATGAAGATCGACAACAGGGCGGCGCCGGTGCGCGTGCTGTAACCGAGGTCGAATGTTTCGCCTGTCACTACCGTCACATGCCGGCAAAACAGCATGCCCAGCAATGCGCCCATCGCGATGACCAGCAGCTGAGCCGTTGCGGTGGCGCTCGCAAGCACCAGCGAC
>DASTRD010000271.1:0-2583 GCA_035761425.1 Povalibacter sp. | reverse complement strand
CGACGGCAGATCCATATATATGTATGGGGAAGCCTGGAACTTCGGCGTCATGGCCAACAACGGTCGCGGCGTGAATGCCACGCAGGTCAATATGGCCGGCACCGGGATCGGCTCGTTCTCCGATCGCATCCGCGACGCAGTGCGTGGCGGTGGACCGTTCAGTCCGCGGCGGGATCAGGGTTTCGCCACCGGACTGTACGTCGAGCCGAACGGAACCTTCGGCGGATCGGCGGGCGATGAGAAGGCAGCATTGCTGCGCCTCACCGACCTGGTTCGCCTCGGGCTCGCCGGCAACATCGCGAGCTATCCCATCGTCGATGCCAGCGGGGCGACGAAGCCTGGCAGCGAAGTGGACTATTTCGGCATGCCGGGCGCCTACGGTGCGCAGCCCGAAGACACGATCCAGTACATCGGCGTGCACGACGATCCCGACTGGTTCGACGCGATGAACCTCAAACTGAAAACGTCGGTGCCGCGCGCCGATCGCGTCCGCATGCATCGGCTCGGCCTGGACATCGTTGCGCTGTCGCAAGGTGTGCCGTTCTTCATGGCCGGCGACGAAATCCTGCGATCGAAGTCCGGCGATCGCAACAGCTACGACTCCGGCGACTGGTTCAACCGCATCGACTGGACCATGAAATCGAACAACTGGGGCAGCGGTCTGCCGCCCGCGAATGGCAACGAAAACGACTGGTCCATCATCGGTCCCGCGCTGGCCGATCCGAACCTGAAGCCCACCGCGGCAGACATCACTGGAACATATCGGCATCTGCTCGAGATGCTGGTCATTCGCAAGACCAGCAAGTTGTTCCGGCTGCGCTCGGCGCAGGAGATCAAGAAGGCGGTGAGCTTCTACAACGTCGGCCCGGCGCAGATTCCCGGACTGATCATCGAGCGCATCGCCAACACCGACAAGTTCTGCATCGGGGCTTCCCAGGCGGTCGTCGCGATCAACGCCACACCGCAGACGAAGCAGTTCAGCGATACCGCATTCAGGAATCAGCCCCTGTTCCTGCATCCGGTGCAGATGTTTTCACAGGATCCGGTAGTGCGCGGCTCGAAGTTCCAGAGCCGAACCGGGACATTCACGATTCCGGCGCGCACCACCGCGGTATTCGTCGAACCCTGCTTCGGGTGGCAATGAGGCGCGACAAGCATAAAGCAAGGACAGGATCTGCACGGGGACCGAGATGCAATCGTCCGATCTGCGTGGGTCGGGCTTCAGCCTGACGATGGCGAAGCCGGCGCTGGCGCTCCGTTTCTCTTCCAGACGGTGCGAAGAGCGGAATCGCATCACCGCAAAAAGGAACTGAGAAAAGGAATGGCGATGGTTCGAACGGGAGGCAGTCGCATCGCCCGGCATGATCCGGGTCCACGAACTATCTCTGTTATGTGCCCTTGTGCGGGATTCGAACGCTTGCTCTGCCTGGCAACTGAACCCTCAGGCACTGACAGACGCCGCGGCGCAGTGACGCGCAATGAAATCCGCCTGATCCGGCAACTGCTGCGCGGCATGGGCAATGAGGCGGCGCAGATCCCGCAGATACCCTTCGCGGTCCGCGGGCGAGACGGTATCGACGAAGGGATGCGTCGCCTGCGGTCGCACGCCCTGCCCCCACAACACCTGCAGCCAACTGGTCAGCTGGAACAGATCGTCCGGGGCGCAGAAGATGCTGCCGGTCTCGCGAAACATTTCGATGCGATGCTGCAGGGAATCGGGAAGCTCGACGTTCCGGCACGCGTCCCAGAACGGCTCGCCGCGCCGGTTGTTCGCGTGGTAATGCAGCACGATGAAATCGCGCACGTACTCATACTCGGCGGCCGCGGCGCGGTTGAACTCGCGGCGGCGTTCTTCGACATTGCCGCGATGAGGAAAGAGCAGGATCAGGCGTTGAATGGCGACCTGAATCAGATGGATCGCCGTCGACTCGAGCGGTTCGACGAAACCGCTCGCAAGTCCGAGGCACACCACGTTGCGATTCCAAAGTTGGCGGCGTCGACCAGTGGTGAATCGCACGAGTCGCGGCTCGGCAAGCGGTTCGGACTGCAGATTCGCCAGCAGGATTTCGCGCGCACGATCATCGCTGAGATGCGATGAGCTATAGACGTGACCGTTGCCGGTGCGATGCTGCAACGGAATGTGCCATTGCCAGCCCGCTTCGAGCGCGGACGAGCGCGTATAGGGCAATAACGGCGCGGTGCGCTGCGTCGGCACTGCCCACGCGCGATCGCAAGGCAACCATTTCGTCCAGTCCTCATAACCCGTGTGCAACGCCTGCTCGATCAGCACGCCGCGAAAGCCGGTGCAATCGATGAAGAGATCGGCGGCCAGTTCGCGCCCGTCGGTCAGCTTCAGCGCGCGCACATCGCCGCTGTCCGGTTCCAGCAACACTTCGGCGATGGTTCCCTCCACACGGCGCACTGCGTTCTGCTGCGCCAGTTTCGCGAGATACGCCGCGTAGAGGGAAGCATCGAAGTGAAACGCCCAGGTAAGCCCCGCCAGGGGCGTATCGGCGACGCGATCCAGTCGGGCAAAGCGCGCCTGCTTCGCCGCAACCGCGTTGAGACTGTAATCCCACAACG
>DASTRD010000270.1:0-17764 GCA_035761425.1 Povalibacter sp. | reverse complement strand
GCCGCGCCAGATCGTCACCGAATTGCCGGTGGTTGCGCAGCATGTCGAGCCAGGTGCGCAAGGCGGGTTCCACGTCACCGCTCAGCAGTTGATGCACCGCCAGCGCGTGCTGCAGCGTCAGATCCTGCGGATGCCCGGCGACCTGGGTGCGCAGCCTGCGCAGGTCCGGATGCTGTGCGATCACGTCGCTGAACGTGATGCGCGCCGACAGGCGCTTCACGGCCGGATGGTTGGGTTCCTGAGTCTGCAGTTCTCGCAGGGCCTGGCGCGCCATTTCGACATCGCCATCGAGCGCGTGCAGTTCGGCAGCTTCGGTCCGCAGTCCGATGTCCGCAGGGTTGCGTGCCAGCAGCGGTTGCAGCGCGGCCTGCGCACCAGCGAAATCACCTTGCGCTTTCAGGGTCTGAACCTGATTGAGCGGTCCATCCGAGGTCCTGGGCAGATGGCGGTCGAGCATGGCGCGGATGTCGGCCTCCGGCACTACACCGATGAAGTGATCGACGGATGTGCGGTCCTTGAACAGCACAACGGTGGGCAGGCTGCGAATGCCGAGCTGCTGCGCCAGTTGCTGCTCTTCCTCGGTATTCACTTTGGCGAGCCTGAAACGGCCCGCGTATTCGGTTGCCAGACGATCGAGCACCGGCATCAGTTGTCGGCAGGGCGCACACCATGGCGCCCAGAAATCCACCAGCACCGGAATCTGTGCCGATGCCTCGACGACACCGCTCATGAAATTGGATGCGTTCACATCCGTCGCAACAGTGTCTGGCATTGCATCGCGTGTGGTCACTCAGCTACCTCCTTAGTCATCATCGCTCTGGCTGCGTACAGCCGTCTTTTCAGTGGCTCGTCGTCTCTGTCGTCGATCACAGACATGGCACTTCCAACGGGCACGTCTTGTGACTGCTCGTTCTCCAATCCGTTCGAGCGAACTCGCAGATGGTTCGATATGAAAAAGCGATGCGACCTTCATGCCAATACTCCATGTCCCGATGTCCGTACTTCTCTGACGTTGTCGCCGTTGCCATCGCGGGGTATCCGTATCCCATCGGATGCGATGCATCTGCTTCGCCGGCGCTGGCAGCGTGCTGCCGGGAGGGCGAGCTATGCCTGTCCGACATCAGCGCCGAACGAAAACTGTATACGCCCGGCAGATGTCAGTCGCATTGCTGTCGCTGCGAACGTGCGCGGACGTGGATGCGTCGCGTCGTACCGACACGGAATGACCCGAAGTTCATGCGGCTGCCGTACTCGCGACATGCGATCGCTCGCCGTTCGTAGTGCGCTGTTGTACAACTCAGTCTGCGGATGCGTTCGAAAAGATGGATAACACAAAACACCGCTCAACTTGTATACGAACTCCAACAGATCCAGGTCATGAGTGAATCGACAATCGCGACGCAGATCAATCGGCAGTATCTGGGAGACGAAGAACAGATCGTCGCGGGCCTTGCCGATCGCGCGCGCTTCGATCCGGCACGGCAGCAACGTATCGCCGCGCGAGCCACTTCGCTGGTGAATGGTGTCCGCGAGAGCCAGCAGGAACGCAGCGGACTCGATGCCTTCCTGCAGCAATACGATCTGTCGTCCCAGGAAGGTGTGATTCTCATGTGTCTGGCGGAGGCGCTGTTGCGCATTCCGGACGATGCGACCGCCGACAAACTCATTGCCGACAAGATCAAGCGTGGCGATTGGGCGGCGCACGTTGGCGAAGCGCAATCGCTGTTCGTCAATGCATCGACTTGGGGATTGATGCTCACCGGACGCATCGTGCGTCCCGACGACGATGACGTGCATGATCCGCGCAATTTCGTTGCGCGTGTTGCCGGGCGTCTCGGCGAACCGGTGTTGCGTGCGGCGTTCCGTCAGGCCATGCGCATCATGGGCCATCAGTTCGTCATGGGGCGCACCATCGATGAGGCGCTCGAGCGTTCACGTCGTGGCGAGCAGCTCGCCTACAGGCATTCGTTCGACATGCTGGGAGAATCGGCACTGACCGCCGCAGATGCCGCCCGCTACCACGCGGCTTATCGCGCGGCAATTCAGGCAATCGCCGCCAGCATCGATCGCGGTACACCACCCGAGGCCGCGCCGAGCATTTCGGTGAAGCTCTCAGCGCTGTTTCCGCGATATGAGTTCACTCAGCGCAAACGTGTTCTCGCCGAACTCGCTCCGCGGTTGCTGGAACTTGCAGTCGCCGCACGTGACGGCGGAATCGCATTGACAGTGGATGCAGAAGAAGCGGAGCGCCTGGAACTCTCGCTGGAACTGATCGAGATCATCGCTCGTGCGCCGGTGCTGGACGGCTGGCACGGCTTCGGACTCGCAGTGCAGGCGTATCAGAAGCGGGCGCTCGACGTGGTCCGCTTCCTCGCCGAGCTGGCGCAGTCAACGCGGCGGCGGCTCAACGTGCGACTGGTCAAGGGCGCGTACTGGGACAGCGAAATCAAGCGAGCGCAGGAGCGAGGCCTCTCCGGTTACCCCGTCTTCACGCGCAAGGTGAACACCGATGTTTCCTATATCGCGTGTGCCAGGGAGTTGTTCGCCGCTGGCCAGGCGATCTATCCGCAGTTCGCGACCCACAATGCCCAGACCGTCGCGACGATTCTGGAACTGTCGCAGGGTCGTCCTTTTGAATTCCAGCGACTGCATGGGATGGGCGAGGATCTCTACCGTCAGATCGTGGGGCCCGAGCGACTCAATCTGCCGTGTCGCATCTATGCACCCGTGGGTTCGCACGAAGAGTTGCTGCCGTATCTGGTGCGCAGGCTGCTGGAAAACGGCGCCAATACTTCTTTCGTCAATCGCATCGTCGACGCCTCCACCGAGGTGGACGACATCGTTCGCGATCCGGTGTCGGTCGTGGATGCGCTCACCCGGAAATCCCATCCGGGCATTCCACTGCCGCGTCATCTGTACGGTGCGGAGCGGTTGAACTTATGGGGCGTCAATCTGGCTGATCCGGCCGAACGCAATGCGCTGCTGGCAGCGATACGCGAGGCCAATGCGCAGCAGTGGCGGGCGGCGCCGGTGATCGCCGGCAAGACTCTGAAAGGCACGTCGCAGAAGGTCACCAATCCGGCAGACCGCACGGAAGTCATCGGTACGGTGACGCTGGCAGATGCTTCAATGGTCGCTCGCGCGATCGATGTGGCTGTGGCTGCACAACCCGTGTGGGATGCAGTCGATGCAGGCGAGCGTGCCGGGATCCTGCTCAAAGCGGCCGATCTGTTTGAAGAATGCATGCCGCAACTGGTAGCCCGCTGCGTTCGCGAAGGGGGGCGCATCATTGCGGACAGTATTTCGGAAGTGCGTGAAGCCGTCGATTTTCTGCGCTACTACGCATTGAGGGCGCGGGCGGACTTTTCGACCGGGGTCGCTCTGCCGGGTCCGACCGGCGAGAGCAACGAGCTGCGATTGTTGGGGCGCGGTGTATTCGTCTGCATCAGTCCGTGGAATTTTCCGCTCGCCATTTTCACCGGTCAGATCGCCGCGGCGCTGGCTGCCGGCAATGCAGTGATCGCAAAACCCGCGGAGCAGACGCCGCTCGTGGCGGCGCTTGCCGTGACGCTGCTGCACGAAGCAGGCATCCCGCAGGATGTGCTGCACTTTCTGCCCGGTGATGGTGCCACGGTCGGCGCTGCTGCCGTTGCCGATCCGCGCATCGCTGGCGTCGCCTTCACGGGTTCCACCGAGACCGCCCAACTCATCAATCGTTCGCTTGCAGCCCGCGAAGGGTCCATCGCAGTGCTGATCGCCGAAACTGGCGGACAGAACGCCCTGATCGCCGACAGCTCGGCACTGCCGGAACAGATCGTGCTCGACGTAGTGCAGTCCGGTTTCAACAGCGCCGGACAGCGCTGCTCAGCGCTGCGAGCACTGTTCGTACAGGAGGAAATCGCCTCGCGCGTCGAGCAATTACTCGCCGGATACATGGACGAACTTGTCATCGGCGATCCCATGGATCTCGCGACGGACATCGGACCGGTCATCGACCAGCCCTCGTGCAATTTGCTGGCCAGCCACGCCGACGCCATCGGCAGGCAGGCGCGCTGGCAGCATGCTCGTCATCCCGGTCAGGCACAGCAGCGCGGCACCTTCTTTGCACCGCTGGCCGTCGAAATCCAGTCGCTGTCGCAACTCAAGCGCGAAGTCTTCGGTCCCATTGTCCATGTCATCCGCTTCAAAGGTGACGAACTCGATGCGGTGATCGATGCGATCAACGCGACGGAGTATGGACTCACCCTGGGCATTCACACGCGCGTCGATGCCACTGCGCGCTACATCGCATCGCGCGTGCGCGCGGGTAATGTCTATGTGAACCGGAACATGATCGGTGCCGTGGTGGGTGTGCAGCCGTTTGGCGGCCGCGGTCTATCAGGCACGGGGCCGAAAGCGGGCGGACCCCATTATCTGCATCGCTTCGCCACCGAGCAGACGCTCACCATCAACACCGCCGCGATCGGCGGCAATGCCAGCCTGCTGACGATTGCGGCAGAGTAGGAGAGTCGCGGAACCCGGCGCGTTTCCGTCTCACGCCCTGTTCGGGTAATCGAACTCGGCATTGACGCCGGTCGACCAGCAGACGTCCGGCCAGGCGTCGACATCGAACTGCAGCGAATACACGGCGCAGGTCGGCATGTTGTCGATTGAGCGTTCGCTCGACAGCTTGTCGGCGAATTCGGTGATCCCGGGATTGTGACCGACCAGCATGAGGTGCCGGGTGTGTCCGCCGAGTTCGTGAATGACCTCGAGCATCGTCTTCGGTGAAGCCAGATACAGACGCTCGTCCTGCAACAGTTTCGTTGCGTTGATGTTCAGTGCGCGCGCCATGATGGTTGCAGTCGTGATGGCACGCAGTGCGGGGCTGCTCAGAATCAGCTCCGGCTTGCCGCAGATGTCCTTGAGTCGCCGAGCCATCTCCGGCGCATCGTGCTGACCGCGCGCTTCCAGCGCACGTTCCCAGTCGTCCTGTCCCGGCATGGCCGGTTGGGTTCTGGCGTGACGCACGAGAGTGAGGCGCAGCATCTGATTGGGCGGCGATGACGCAGTAATGGAGGATCAGGCCGGGTCTGAGTTTACTTCGACCATCCCGTCTCTGATGCGGGTTTCGAACGTGCGAACCGGTTCATAGGCTGGCGGTGTGAGTGCGGCGCCGGTGCGCAGGCAGAACCTCGCGCCGTGGCGCGGACATACGACGACGTCGCCGTCGATTGCGCCGCCGGCGAGTTCGCCACCGTCATGCGTGCACACATCTTCGATCGCGTAGAACGTGCCGTGAATGTTGAACACCGCCACCAGCGCGTTGTCGATTTCGGTCTGGGCATAATCGCCGTCAGCAATGTCGGCTGCGGCAGCAACTGGAATCCAGCTCACGTGAATATCCCGTCGTTCGGATCGTTGTGGCGGAGGCGCCGCTTCTACATCATTCCTGTCTGCAGGCGCGCGGCATCCGACATCATGCTCTGGTTCCAGGGCGGATCGAAGACGAGTTCCACGTCTGCCCGCTTGATGGTCGGCACGAGTTCGACCTTGTCCTTCACATCCTGCACCAGCACTTCGCCCATGCCGCAACCCGGCGCGGTCAACGTCATCTGGATGCGCGCAATGCGCTCTCCCGCTTCATCGCGCGCGATCTCGCATTCATAAATGAGTCCGAGTTCCACGATGTTCACGGGGATCTCAGGATCGTAGCAGCTCTTCATCTGCTCCCAGACCAGATTCTTCACGTCATCGTCGGTGGCATCCGGCGGCAGTTCAGGGCCGGCCATGACTTCCTGGCCGAGCGCATCGGCGTCCTTGCCGGCAACGCGGAACAGGTTGCCTTCGATATAGACCGTGAAACTGCCGCCGAGCGCCTGCGTAATGAAGCCGCTCTTGTCCGCCCGCAACGTTACCGGTACGCCCGCCGGCACCATGATGGCTTCGACGTCGCGCTGCAGGATGAAAGGAATCTGTTCGTGTCGGTACATGGATCTATGCAGACAGGAGAGGGACATCTCCGCCGGGAATGATGGCCCTCGTGGAATTCTTCATTGCTATTCCGTGCTCACCGCTTCGGATTGGCGGTCGAGAGCGGCGTTGAGCGTGTGCCAGCACAGGCTGGCGCATTTGACGCGGGCAGGAAATTCGCGCACGCCGGAAAGTGCGGCGAGTTTGCCGAGCTTTGCCGGATCGACGTTGGCGTCGTGCTGCGTGAGCAGAGCGTGCACGTCGTCAAACAGAGTTTTCACATCCGCGCGGCTCTTGCCTTTGACGGCTTCTGTCAGCAGCGACGCCGACGCGACCGAGATGGCGCAGCCGTGGCCGTTGAATTTCACTTCGCGGATGCGATCGCCGTCGAGGTTCACATACAGCGACAACTGATCGCCGCACAGAGGATTGTGGCCATCGGCGTGCGCATCGGCCGGATCGAGCTGACCGAAATTGCGCGGATTGCGGTTGTGGTCGACGATCACGTCGCGATACAGGTCTTTCAGATCCATCGATCAGCCCAGCATATTGCGGGTATGTTCGAGTGCAGCGACCAGACGGTCGATTTCCTCGAAGGTGTTGTAGAACGCCATGGATGCGCGTGCCGTCGCCGGAATCCGGAAAAAATTCATCACGGGCATGGCGCAGTGATGTCCGGTGCGGATCGCGACGCCCTCCGTATCGAGAATGGTCCCGATGTCGTGCGGATGAATGCCCTGCATCACGAATGAAACCACCGCCGCCTTTTCGGCGGCAGTGCCGACGATGCGCAGACCGGGAATTTCCTGAAGCCGGCGCGTCGCATGGACGAGCAATTCGTGCTCATAGGCGGCGATGCGATCCATGCCGACCTTCTGCAGATAGGCGATGGCCGCGGCCAGTCCGACGGCCCCGCTGATGTGCGGGGTGCCGGCTTCGAATTTCCATGGCAGCTGATTGAACGTGGTCTTCTCGAAGCTCACGGACAGGATCATGTCGCCGCCTCCCTGCCAGGGCGGCATGGCCTCCAGCAGCGGCAACCGGCCGTACAGCACACCGATGCCGGTGGGGCCGAGCATCTTGTGGGACGAGAAACAGTAAAAGTCGCAGCCCAGCGCCTGCACATCCACGGCGGTGTGCGCGATTGCCTGTGCGCCATCGAGCAGCACCGGTACACCATGGCGGCGGGCGACTGCGATGAATTTCTCCACCGGCACCATGGTCCCGAGTGCATTGGAGACGTGCGCAAGGGCCAGAATCCGCGTCCGCGGACCGATGAGTTTCTCGAAGGCCGCGAAATCGACCTCGCCCGTCTGACTGATCGGGATCACCTTCAGAGTGGCACCGGTCTGTTCGCAAACGAGTTGCCACGGCACGATGTTGGCGTGATGTTCGAGACCTGAAATCAGGATCTCATCGCCGGGGCCCGCCTTGGGGCGCACGAAGCTCTGGGCGACCAGATTGATCGCTTCCGTCGTGCCGCGGACGAAAATGATTTCCTGAGTCTGCTTTGCATGAACAAACTGGCGCACGACTTCGCGTGCACCTTCGTATGCGTCGGTCGCGCGCTGGCTCAGCGTGTGCACGCCGCGATGCACGTTCGCATGGTCGCGCTCGTAATACCGGCTGATTGCATCGATCACCTGACGGGGGCGCTGGCTCGATGCCGCGTTGTCGAGATAGGTGAGCGGCTTACCATTGATCTGCTGCTGCAGGATCGGAAAGTCCCTGCGCAGCGCTTCTGCGTCGAAGGCGTTCTGCTGCGGCACCGCGCTCACGATTGCACCTCGAGTGCCGCAAAGCGGTGCTGAAGCTGCCGTTCCAGATATTCGCGCACCGGGACAGCTTCGATACCCGACAGCATCGATTCCGCAAACGCGCGAATCAGCATCGCACGAGCATCGGCTTCAGAGATGCCGCGCGAGCGCAGATAGAAGAGGGCAGTCGCGTCGAGCTGACCGGTCGTGGCGCCGTGCGCGCATTTCACATCGTCGGCATGGATTTCCAGCTCCGGTCGCGTGTCGATTTCCGCGGTCGGCGAGAGCAGCAGATTGCGGCTCGATTGCTTCGAATCGATCGTCTGTGCGCCCTGACGCACGATGACTTTGCCGCGATATACCCCGCGACCGCGACCCGCCGCGATGCCGCGATACGCTTCATTGCTGACGGTGTGGGGTGCCTGATGATCCACCAGCGTGAAGGTATCGAGATGCTGAGTACCCGCGGGCGCGAACAGACCGTTCAGGCTGGCTTCCGCGCCCGGACCGGCGAGGGTGGCGGTGATGCTGGCGCGTCCAAGCGCAGCACCCAGCGCGATGTCCTGGCAGGCGTAGCGGCTGTGGGCATCCAGGCGGACGCGCACACCGGCTACATGAAAACTACGGGTCGATTCGTGCTGCAGGCGGTAATGCGATACACGCGCACCTGTGGCGAGCGTCAGCGTGACGGAAGCATTGGTGAATGAGTCGACGTCGTCCGGACCGAGGTAATGTTCGATCAATGCGCAGCGGCTGTCGCGTCCGGCGCGCAGGAAGAGCTTCGGATGGCTCATCGCCGACTGCACGCCCGGCGTCCACTGATGCAGGACGCAGATCGGCTCATCAAGCGTCACCCCGTCGGCGATATCGATCACAACGCCATCGTCGAAGAATGCCGTGTTGAGTGCTTCGAATGCGGGAGCGTCTGCCGATTCGTCCTCGCGCAGCAAAGCGGCCACTTCGTCGGGATTGTTTGCAAGCCAGCGACCCAGCGAGACGATGGTGACGCCCGGCGGTTGCGGCGACGTCGTCGACAGCGATGCGGCAGCGTGACCATTGACGAGCACGATGCGCACGCCGCTTCCGGCAATCCACTGCGATTCATCCAGAGGCATCGGCGCAGCTTGCGATGAAGCGAACGCGCGCGATTCGAAGCGCCGCAGGTTCGTGTATTTCCAGTCTTCGTTGCGCGTGGTCGGAAAGCCGAGCGACGCGAAGCGCTCGAACGCAGCCCTGCGTATTTCGGTCAGCGCTCCTGGCGCATCGTTGCGCTCATCGAAGACTGCGCGGTAACGCTCGACCGCAGAGACTTTGCTGGCCACCGCGCTCATGCTGCAGCCGCCTCCTGCCTGACCCAGTCATAGCCGCGCTTCTCCAGTTCCAGTGCGAGCGACTTGTCGCCGCTCTTGATGATGCGTCCGTCGGACAGGACATGCACGTGATCCGGCTGGATGTAGTCCAGCAGGCGCTGGTAGTGCGTAACCATCAGAATCGCGCGATCGGGAGCGCGCAGACTGTTGACGCCGTTGGCGACGATGCGCAGTGCATCGATGTCGAGTCCCGAATCGGTTTCATCGAGCAGCGCGAGGGCCGGTTCGAGCACCGCCATCTGCAGAATTTCGTTGCGCTTTTTCTCGCCGCCAGAGAATCCTTCGTTGACGCCGCGACTGAGAAAGCTCTCGTCCATCTGCATCAGTGCCATCTTTGCACGCACCAGCTGCAGAAACTCGAACGCATCGACTTCCGGTTGGCCGCGGTGGCGACGGACCGCATTGAGACCTGCCTTGAGCAGGTAGACATTGTTCACGCCGGGAATTTCCACGGGATACTGAAAGGCAAGAAACACGCCTTCGCGGGCGCGTTCTTCCGGTGGCAATGCCAGCAGATTTGCGCCCTTGTATGTGGCCGTCCCCTGCGTGACTTCATAGCCTTCGCGCCCCGCCAGCACCTGAGCCAGCGTGCTCTTGCCCGAGCCGTTCGGGCCCATGATGGCGTGCACTTCGCCGGCCTTCACTTCCAGGTTGAGACCCTTGAGGATCTCGCGCTCACCGGCTTTGACGTGCAGATTTTCGATCTTCAGCATTGTTCGATTCCGGGCATCAATTCAAAACGTAAAGGGTGGTCGGAATTCACGGATTTCCGCATCTCAACCCACTGCGCCTTCGAGGCTGACTGCCAGCAGGTTCTGGGCCTCGACGGCGAATTCCATCGGCAGCTCCTTGAACACGGCCTTGCAGAAGCCGTTGACGATCATGTTGACCGCGTCCTCTTCCGAGACACCGCGGCTCAGGCAGTAGAAGAGCTGGTCGTCGCCGATTTTCGAAGTGGTGGCCTCGTGTTCGACGCTGGCAGTGGGCGTGCGCACTTCCATGTAAGGGAAGGTGTGCGCGCCGCACTTGTCGCCCATGAGCAGCGAATCACACTGCGTGAAGTTGCGCGCATTGGTCGCACCGGGAAGGATTTTCACCAGGCCGCGATAGCTGTTCTGCGCGTGGCCGGCGGAAATGCCCTTCGAGACGATGGTGCTGCGGGTGTTCGGGCCGATGTGAATCATCTTCGTGCCCGTGTCCGCCTGCTGGTAATTGTTGGTCACCGCCACGGAGTAGAACTCGCCGACCGAGTTCGCTCCGGTCAATATGCAGCTCGGATATTTCCAGGTGATCGCGGAGCCGGTTTCGACCTGGGTCCAGCTGATTCTCGAGTTGGCCCCGCGGCACTCACCCCGCTTGGTCACGAAATTGTAGATGCCACCGCGACCGAGCTCATCGCCCGGATACCAGTTCTGCACGGTCGAATACTTGATCTGTGCATCGTCGAGCGCGACCAGTTCGACGACTGCGGCATGAAGCTGATTCTCATCGCGCATGGGCGCGGTGCAGCCTTCGAGATAGCTCACGTGAGAGCCCTCGTCCGCGACGATCAGCGTGCGTTCGAACTGGCCGGTATTCGCCGCATTGATGCGGAAATAGGTGGACAGCTCCATCGGGCAGCGCACGCCCTTCGGCACGTAGACGAATGAGCCGTCCGAGAACACTGCCGAATTGAGTGTGGCGAAGAAGTTGTCCGTATAGGGCACCACGCTGCCGAGGTAGCGCTCCACGAGCTCCGGGTGATTGCGCACGGCATCGGAGAACGAGCAGAAGATCACGCCGGCCTTGGCCAGCCGTTCCTTGAAAGTGGTCGCTACGGACACGCTGTCGAACACCGCATCGACTGCTACGCCTGCCAGGCGTGCCCGCTCGTGCAGCGGGATGCCGAGTTTGTCGTAGGTCTCGAGCAGCTTCGGATCGACTTCATCCAGGCTCTTCGGTGCATTCGCCTTCGACTTCGGCGCGGAATAATAGGAGATGGCCTGATAATCGATCGGCGCGATGCGCAGGTGCGCCCAATGAGGTTCGCGCATCGTCAGCCAGTGCCGGAACGATTTCAGACGCCAGTCGAGCATGAACTGCGGTTCCTGCTTCTTGCGCGAAATGAGCCTGATGACGTCCTCATCGAGACCCGGCGGAACCGTGTCCGATTCGATGTCAGTGACGAAGCCGTGCCGGTATTTCTGGGCGACCAGGGCTTCGAGTGCGGGATCTTGCGGATTGGTGGACATGATCGGGCGCATCACTCATGGGTGACGCGTGAAATGCGTGTCAGTGGGATGGTGGTGGAAGTGCCGCGTTCAATGCCCGCCAGCTGCGCCAGCGTCACATCGTTCAGCGCACGTCGGATGGCGGAGTTCACACGCTGCCAGACATGACCCACGCGACAGTTCGACTCGAGGCCACAGCTGCTGTGTTCGCCGCTGCACTCGGTGATCGCAAACGGGCCCTCGAGCGCATCGAGGATGTTTGCGGCCGTGATGTCGGCAGCGGGCTTTGCAAGCTGGTAACCGCCGAGGCTGCCGCGAGTAGAGGTCACCAGTCCCGCCCGCTGCAGAGTCTTGAGCAGCTTGCTGGCGGTCGGCAGGGCGATGCGAGTGCGCTCTGCGATTTCCGCTGCGGGAAATTGGCGGCCTGGCTGCGTCGCGAGGTACGCGAGCATGACAGTGCCGTAGTCAGTGAGTTTGCCAATGCGGAGCATGACGAGCCGGGGACCGAATATGGGACTATTTTAGTCCCAATGGCTCTCTGCGACCAGTGGAAATTCGCGATGAAGCTCGGACGCCTTGATGTCTGGGGATCGCAACACTATCGCGTGCGCATGATCGTCAATGAGGCAGGGAGTGATTTTGTTATCCTACGCCGCCTCGCATGGCGGGCCGCGCTTCAGGCGCAGACGTTCAAGCGGCGTAGCGGCATGATTTCAATGAGTTGAGGATGATGAATCGAATTCCGCAGGCATTCGCCGCTTCGAAAGTCGAATTCGTCGCGTGGCAGGCGTTCAAGACCGCCGGTGCGCAGCAGGCAGCGATGGCGCATTCACACAACATTCACCTGCGGTGCCCGATTCTGACAGTCACAATGAACGCCCCGGACAGCTCATCGGCGATGACCTCAGCGGCGCAAGCAACCAGGGCAGGGCTGAAGCTGGCGGCTTGAGCCGTCGCTGCTGTCCGCCAGAGAAAAGGCTGCATGGTGCAACCCGATACGACTTCTCCTCAGAGCCGACCTGCCGCGACCGACAATCTCGTCGAGATCCGTGACGTGCATTACTCGGTCGGTCGTCGCGCCATTTTTTCGGGATTGAACCTTTCCATTCCGCGCGGACGCATCACGGCCGTGATGGGACCGAGCGGCACGGGCAAGACCACACTGATGCGGCTGATCACCGGTCAGATCCGCCCGGACAGCGGCCAGATCCTGTTCGACGGCACTGATGTGTCGCAGCTTTCGCAGCGCGATCTTTACAGGTTGCGATTGCGCATGGGCATGCTGTTTCAGAACGGCGCACTGCTGACAGACATGGACGTGTTCGAAAACGTTGCCTTTCCGCTGCGCGAACACACCGACCTGCCCGACGAACTGATCCGCAACATCGTGCTCACCAAGTTGCAGGCGGTTGGCCTGCGCGGCGCCGCTTCTCTCACGCCCCCGGAGCTGTCCGGCGGCATGGCGCGTCGTGTGGCGCTGGCGCGTGCGATGGCAACCGATCCGGAAATGCTGATCTATGACGAGCCGTTCACCGGCCTCGATCCGATTTCCATGGGCATGATCGTGCGGCTGGTACGGCAGATGAACTATGCGCTTGGCATTACCAGCATCGTGGTGTCGCACGATGTGGAAGAACTGGCCATTCTGGCCGACCAGAGCTACCTGATCGCCGGCGGGAAGGTGGTCGCGTCGGGCACCTTCGTCGAATTGAAGGATCACCCGTCGGAGATCGTCCACCAGTTCATGAACGGCCTTGCCGATGGGCCAGTGGCGTTCCACTACAGTCCGGCACCCGACTATTTCACACAGCTGCTGGCTGACGACGCATGAGCAATCTCCGGGAGCTGTTCGACAATCTGCGGGAATTCGTGGTCGCCGTCGGTTCGGTAACCATGTTCATGCTGCGCATGCTGGCGCATCTGCCGCGCGCAGTGGCGCGGCCAAAGCTGATCGTGGAGCAGATCTACAACAGCGGCGCGCTGTCGCTGGTGATCATCATGATCTGCGGCGTCTTCATCGGCGCTGTCGTCGGCCTGCAAGGCTACGAAGTTCTGCAGCGTTTCGGCGCGACTGACTCCCTGGGCGTTGGCGCGGCGTTTGCGCTTCTCAAGGAATTGGGCCCGGTCGTTACCGCGTTGCTGTTCGCCGGTCGCGCGGGCACGGCGCTTGCGTCGGAAATCGGCCTGATGCGCGCCACGGATCAGCTCACGGCGATGGAAATGATGGCCGTCGATCCCATTTTGCGCGTGGCAGTGCCGCGTTTTCTGGGCGGCGCCATTTCGCTGCCGCTGCTTGCGATGATTTTCATCGGTATCGCGTTGTATGGCGTGCAACTGGTCGCCGTGCAGCAGCTTGGCGTCGATGCGGCGTCATTCTGGTCGCAGATGCGTGCTGCGGTATCGCTGGACGATGTCACGGATGGCCTCGTCAAGAGCTGCGTGTTCGGCGTGCTGTGCAGCCTGATCGCCGTGTACGAGGGTTATACGGCCATTCCGACTGCCGAAGGCGTGGGTCGGGCCACGACCCGGACGGTCGTCATTTCGGCGGTGATCGTCCTGATGGTGAATTACATGCTCTCCGCAGTCATGCTGCGCTGAGATACGGCTGGGAAAGAACTGAGGTCACTATGCGTTCGACACGCACCATAGAAATGTCCACCGGGCTGTTCGTGCTGCTCGGATTTGCTGCGCTGTTCTTTCTGGTCACGCAGATCACCAATCGCGAACTTTCGGTGGACAGCAAGAGTTACGACATCGAGGCGCGCTTCGAAAACGTCGGCAGCCTCAAGCCCGGTGCTGCTGTGTCCATGGCGGGCGTGACCATCGGTCGTGTGGACTCCATCAAGCTGGACCAGAATGCCTACAAGGCCGTCGTGCGCATGAAGATCAACGCTGCCTACGATCACATTCCCTCGGACAGCGATGCGGCAATCATGACGTCCGGTCTGCTCGGCGGGCAGTACGTTGGCATCACTGCCGGGGGTGCCGAGGACTATCTGAAGGACGGCAGCCGCATTGAACTCGTGCAGGACGCGCTGGTCCTTGAGAATCTGATCAATCAGCTGGCCGCGAGCTTCAGCCAGCGCGGCAATGCCGACGCGGGCTCGCAGCCCGCGCAGGAGGAGAAGAAGTGATGAATCGCAGAATGCTCATGATCGCCGCGGCGCTGTGCGCGTTGGCAATCGGATCGACTGCCGGCGCTGCCAGCACCGACGGTGCGGCCCAGCTTGGGCCCTACGAACTGGTCAAGCAGGTCGCCCAGCAGACGCTCACCGAACTGAGCGCGCATCGCGACGAGTACCAGAAGGATCCCGCGAAAATCCGTCAGCTGGTCGACAAGACCATGCTGCCCTATTTCGATACGGCCTATGCCGCCCAGTTGGTGCTGGCAAAAAACTGGCGCACGGCGACGCCCGAGCAGCGCAAGCGCTTCATTGAAGCGTTCTACCAGTCGATGCTGCAGAACTACGGTTCGGCGCTGATCGACTTCACCCCCGATCGCCTCAACATTCTGCCGTTCCAGGGCGACCCGAAGGAAAACGTCGCGACAGTGCGCAGCACCGTCCGGCGCGACAACGGTTCGCTCGTGCAGGTGAATTATTCGCTGCGCAGGACGGATGCCGGATGGAAGGCCTATGACGTGCAGATCGAAGGCGTCTCGTACGTGAAATCATTCCGCACCGACTTCGGCGCCGAGATTCAGCAGAAGGGTCTGGAAGCCGTGATCGAACGACTCGAAGCGCAGGTCGCGAGCGGCAATGCGCCCAGGCCGACGGCGTCCTGAACGACGTGAGCAAGTTCCAGCGCAACAGCGCGCACCTTGAAGCGGTGGGCGAAGGACGTTTCCGGGTCAGCGGCGTGCTGGATGCCAGCACCGTGACCTCGCTGCTTCAACGCAGCACGGCGGCATTTGGCGGCCTCAGCACAGTGGCAGTGGATTTTTCCGCCGTGACCGAAAGCGACAGCGCAGGTCTCGCACTGTTGCTCGAATGGTTGCGTCTCGCCCGCAAGGCGGGTCGCAGACTGACCTACGAAGAAGTCCCGGAACAGATCGTGGCGCTGGCCAGGATCAGCGAAGTGGAAGATCTGCTGCTGGAGAATGGCGGCGCCGCGGCTCAGGCGGCTGCGCCCGCATCAGCCTGAACCTGTCAATTTCACGCCGTCTATTGTGACGGGGTCTCCGCCGGTTTCGTGGCTGGCTGAGTCTCGACGCCGGACTCTTCCGGATCGTCTTCAAAATCTTCCAGCTGCTCAGGCGGTGGATTGCCATCGAAGATCGCAAATTCGCGTTGCTGCGCCCACGCGTCGCGGATGAAGGCGTACGGGTCGTACGTCTTCTGCAGCGTTTCATCCAGCGGCAGCAATTCCGCTCGTGAATGCACGATGTCCAGGCCGCGCATTCCCCACTGCGTTTCCCATGGCACGTCGAGATAGACCAGCGGGCCGAGGAAGTAATCGAACACCCGCGATGGTGCATCGCGCAGTGACGAGGGCCCGAGGAAGGGGAGAGTCACATACGGGCCGGACCCCACACCCCACACCGCCAGCGTCTGACCGAAATCCTCATCGTGAGATTGCAGCCCCAGCGGCGTGGCAACGTCGAGCAGGCCCCCGACGCCAATGGTCGTGTTGACGAGGAAGCGGCCTGTATCGCTGATCCCCGCCTTGCCCTTGCCCTGCAGGAACTGGTTCACGATGGTGGCCGGATACGTCAGGTTTGCAAAGAAATTGCCTACACCGGTGCGCAACCAACGGGGTGTGATCGTGCGATAGCCCTTGGCAACGGGCTTGAGTGCCGCGCGATCCAGTGTGTCGTTGAACTTGTAGATGCCGCGGTTCATGCCCTCCCACGGATCGCTGCTCGCCGTGCGGCCGGGAGCGGTGGCGCACCCTGCGGTTATCAATAGCGCGGCAATGATGGCGAGCGCGCGCAGAGGCGCGAGCGCGCCGCGAGTCAGGGCGAACATGCGATGTAAGGAGTCCTTGAGCTGAATCGGCCAAGCCGCACGCTGGCGGCCGGCGCATTGTATCAATTCAGGCCGTTCGGCAACGGCGTACCGGTCTGGCGTGCAAAGTTGCAGATGTCCGACAGGCAGGCGCGGGCGCCGCTGTCCTGCCCGTCCACGGCACCACCGTGGAATTCGAGGCGCGAGCGTCCGTCGGACGCGGCACGTCGCATCCGCTTCGGCATGGCCTGCTGGACTTCCTCCAGTCGCGCCTGGAATCGCGCCCGCTGCACAGGCGTGATTTTCGGAACCTGCAGGGCGAGCTGAAGCTGGTTGATGGCCAGCGGCAGATCGCCGCTCATGATGTGGTACTCGGACATGTAGTAGTACGAGTCGGCGACGTCGCCTGCAGCGTTGGCAGCCAGCGCGGTCAGGCGCGCTTGTTCGGGGGTAGGCGGCACGACATTGAACAGATCCAGCAGGATTTCGTGCGCACGTTTCGGATCGCCCGTCTGCATCAGCGCTTCCGCATATCGCACCGTGACGGCGACGTTGCGCGGAAACAGTTCGCGCGCCTTTGACAATGTCGCCAGCGATGCCTTGTCCTGACCCGCCTTCAGCTGCGCCTGACCAAGCGCCGTGTAGTACTGAGTGACGGTCGGATCGCCGTTGCGCAACCGCTGGAAGATTGGAATGGCCAGCTCGGGCTGGCCCGAGACCATCATCGCGAGCGCCTGGCCATAGACCTGTGCGGAGGTGGCGTCGGCCTCACTCTGGATCACGGCCGCGTAATACTCGCGAGGGTTCTTGCCCGCCGGCGTGGTCAGGACCCGCAGCCGTTCGCGACTGATCGCATAGCTGATGCTGTCCGGACTCGGATCCACATGCAGCTGATCGGCACGCTCCTTGGTTTCGGCGATACGCGAGCTGGTCACCGGGTGACTGCGCAGCATTTCAGGAATGATCGTGTCGCTGCTGCCGGCATGCCGACTGAGCGTTTCGAAGAAATCCGGCATGCCTTCGGGATCGAAACCCGATCGCGCCAGGATGCCCAGGCCGACCCGGTCAGCTTCAGTTTCGTTTTCCCGCGTGAAGTTGATCTGCTGCTGAATGGCCAGTGACTGTGCCGCCGCCACGCCTGCCATGGCGCCGTCGCCGCCGGCAGCCGCACCGAGCAGGATCGCGGCCAGCATTGCCGCAGTGGAAACCAGGCTGGAGCGACTCTGCGCCGCGAGACTGCGGGCAATGTGACGCTGCGTCACATGCGCGATTTCGTGTGCCATCACGCCTGCCAGCTCGCTTTCATCCTTCGTTTCGAGAAACAGGCCTGCGTTCACGCCGATGAAGCCACCAGGCAGCGCAAATGCATTGATGGAGCGGTCCTTGACTGTGAAGAAGGTGAATTTCTGTACGCCGTCGTGGGCTTCGCTGGACAGCCGCGAGCCGAGCGATTGCAGGTACTCCGCAATCTCAGGATCTTCGAGAATCTGGTCCTGATCGCGCAATCCACGCACCACCATCCTGCCGAT
>DASTRD010000269.1:0-3814 GCA_035761425.1 Povalibacter sp. | reverse complement strand
TCCAGTTGCTCAGCATCCATCCGTCATCTCCACTGCGTATACGGCGTCTGCGCCAGGTTGAAATTGTAGTACCGCTCATCGTCGGTCACCTCATCGCCGAGCCAGTCCGGACGGTCGAACTGCGCGGTTTCGCTCGGCAACTCTATTTCGGCAACGATGAGGCCGGCATTGGCGCCGAGAAATTCGTCGATCTCCCAGACATACGGAGCGGCATCGATGCGATGGCGGTACTTCTCCAGTAACGGTCCGTTCGCGAGTTCATTGAGCATCTGATCGGCGTCAGCGACAGCAATGGGATATTCGAACTCCAGGCGGGTCATGCCGGAGCGCTTTGCCTTGATGTTCAACCACGCCTGGTCACCCGCGATACGGGCCCTGATCGAGCAACGCGCACCGCCCGTCAGATACCCCTGCCGCAAGCGCTCGCGGCTCGACACCTGCTCTCGCCAGCCATCGGATCTCACCAGAAATTTGCGTTCGATTTCGAGGGGCATGTTTCGCGTGGTTTCGGCAGGTTTCAGACGCAGTCACAGGGCGCAGAAGACCGCATCTTGTCATCGATCAAAGACAGCCACCGATTCCACATGCGCCGTGTGCGGGAACATGTCCATCACACCCGCGGCACTCAGCCGGAAACCGTGTTGATTCACCAGGATACCGGCGTCACGCGCCAGCGTTCCTGGATGACATGACACATACACAATTCGCCCAGCGCCCGTGGCGACCACCGCTGGCAGGGCTTCCTGCGCGCCCGCGCGCGGTGGATCGAGCAGCACCTTGTCGTAGTTGCGTCGCGCCCAGTTCGCAGACCCGAGATCCTCGGCCATCAGATTGGCGGTGAAGAACTCCACATTGCTCAGTCCATTGCGTTCTGCGTTCTGACGCGCCCTGGCCACGAGCGTCGCCTCGCCTTCCACTGCGACAACCTTGCCGGCCAGTCGCGCTAGCGGCAGTGAGAAGTTGCCGAGCCCGCAGAACAGATCGAGCACGCTGTCCGTACGTTGCAACTCCAGCAGTCCCGTGACTCGTTCCACCATGCGCTCGTTGAGCTCCGCGTTCACCTGCACGAAATCGGTCGGCAGGAACTGCAGCGTCAGGTCGAACTGAGGCAATCGGTAGTACAGCGGTTCGACACTTTCACGCAGCGGCGCCACCGTGTCGTAGCCGCCGGGCTGCAGGTAAAGCTGGAGTCCATGCTGCTGCTCGAAGTCCCGCAGATGTTGCATGTCCGTCGCAGTAAGCGGTTCGAGCGTACGGATCACCAGTGCCGTGGCATTGTCCGCCACCGCGACTTCAATCTGCGGCAGGCGATTGCGGATGCTGAGGGACGTCAGCAAGCCTGAGAGTGCGGGAATCAGCGCATCGACCGGCGCCCGCAGGATCTCGCAGCGCTGCAGATCCGCAATGTAGCTGGTCGAGCGTTCCTTGAACCCGACGACGACGCGATCCTTCCTGGGCACCCAGCGCGCCGCGAGCCTTGCTCGTCGGCGGTAATGCCAGACGTTCGCCTGCAACGGCGGCAGCAGTTGTACAGGCGATACTTTGCCGATACGAGTCAGTGCGTCGATCAGCTGCTGCTGCTTGAACTCGATCTGTCGTTGCGGCGCGAGATGCTGGAGTGCACATCCACCGCACACGCCGAAGTGCAGACAGCCGGGCTCGACGCGATCCGGCGAAGGCTCGAGAATGCGTTCGAGACGCGCCTCGTCGAAATTCGGTCCGCGCTTGACGCGCAGCCATTCAACGCGTTCTCCGGGAAGCGCATCCTCCACGAATACAACCTTTCCCGCATGATGCGCGACACCGCGGCCCTCGTGGGACAGTGCTTCGATGCTGGAAATTTCGGGCGCTGCCGGCGCGCGCTGGCGACTGCGCGCGCTCAAATCTGCTGCTCCGTCCAGGCGGCCAGGAATTCATCGAGATGCGGCTTCGGCTGCGCCCGTAACGCACTGCGTACGCGCTCACATTCAGCGTGGTATTCGTCGCGATTCAGCATGCCGCGCATCAGTTCGAAGCGCAGATAAATCAGAAAAGTATTGAGGACATCGGTCTCGCAGTAGTTGCGGATGATCTCGATATCGCCAGCGAGATATGCGTCCCACACCTTGTCACCGCTCATGCCGAGCTTGCCGGGCAATCCCAGCAGCATGGCGGCTGCCTGAAGACTCACGCGAGCGCGCGACTGATAGCTGGAGAGCACATCCATCAGGTCCAGATGTCGGGTGTGGTAGCGGTTGAGGTAATTGTTGAAACGAAACGCCTGATCCTCGTTGCCTGCCTCCCAGTAGCGCGGAGCCTGGATGCCATGACGCATCGCCCGATAGTGAAGCACCGGCAGATCGAAGCCGCCGCCGTTCCAGGAAATCAGATCGGGCGTGTATTTGTCGATCCCATCGAAAAAGCGCCCGATGATCTCAGCCTCGGAGGATTGCGCATCGCCTAGCGACCAGACCTTGAACGAATCGCCCGCCCGCAGCGCGACGGAGATCGCGACGACCCGCTGCTGCTCGTAGGAAAGAAACTCGCTGCCTGTGGCCTCACGCCGTTTGGCCTGCATGACGTAACCGACCTCCTTGTCGGACAGACCGTCCAGGCCATGAACGCGACGGCCGAGCTCAACGTCGGGAATGGTTTCTATGTCGAAAGCGAAAACAGGCATAGGACGAGCAATCAACGGATAGCGGACAGTGGACGATGACGGAAAGAGCCGCCGGACACGGGTTCAGATCTCATTCGGGCCTGCTCGCTGTCCGCTGCGCACTGTCAACCTGCTTGCGCATGAGAATGGCAACGGCGACAACGAGACCCGCCTCATCGGTCAGCGTAACGTGGCCTTCGCCGATGCCAAGTTGCTCGCAGCGACGCTGACCGCGATGCGACCAGATGATGTCGGGCTTGCCCAGGTGATTCTGGGCAACGCCACAATCGCGCAGCCACATGCCGTGCGAAAAGCCGGTACCCATCGCCTTCACGATGGCTTCCTTGGCGGCAAAGCGCATCGCCAGGAATCGGGCGGGCCTGGCGTGATTGCGAAATGCCGACTGTTCCTCAGGCATCAGCACGTGATCGACGAAGCGATCCCCATGCCGCTCGTAGATCCTGCTGATGCGGTCCATCTGAACCACATCCGTACCGATGCCGAAGATCATTCGCCGCGCGCCTCCAGCATCAGGCGCTTCATCTCGGAGACGGCCACGCGTATCCCGTCGATGACCGCGCGCGCAATGATGGCATGGCCGATATTGAGCTCGACGATCTCGGCAATGGCAGCGATGGGCTGGACATTGTGATAGTTCAAACCATGTCCGGCGTGCACCGTCAGACCGAGCGCCACCGCCTGATGCGCCGCATTCTGCACTCGTGTCAGCTCGCGCGCGCGCTGTTCGCCGATTGCATCGGCATACGCACCGGTATGCAGTTCGACGACGGGAACGCCCAGTCTTGCCGACGCCTCTATCTGCGCGCGGTCCGGATCGATGAACAGCGAGACGCGAATGCCGGCCTGCCGCAATCGCTCGCAGATCGGCCGCAGGGACACCTCCTGACCGACCACGTCGAGCCCACCTTCGGTCGTCACCTCGGCGCGCTTTTCAGGCACCAGACAGCAGTCGGCTGGACGCACCTTGCTGGCGATCTCCACCATTTCCACAGTCGCGGCCATCTCAAGATTGAGTCGGGTCTGGAGCGCCTGCTGGCACAACAGAACATCCCGGTCCTGGATATGACGGCGATCCTCACGCAGATGAATGGTGATGCTGTCCGCGCCCGACTGTTCGCAGAGCAACGCCGCCAGCAGCGGGTCCGGATAGGTCGT
>DASTRD010000268.1:0-10815 GCA_035761425.1 Povalibacter sp. | reverse complement strand
AACACGTACTCGAGAAAATCGCAGCATTCGGCAGATTGCAGACAGTTGGCGGCCGACAGTGAAAATGCCACAGAAGCGGACAGCGGACGGCGGACAGCGGACAGTGAAAATGCGACAGAGGCGGGACGCGGACAGCGGACGGAGAACAAGTGCCATGTACAGCGCCGGTGGATCGTCTGGCCTTGACTCTTCCTTCCCCACTATCCGCTATCCGCTATTCACGACTCACTTCTCCTTATGACTGGCCTGCTCACGGAAATGACGCAGACGAGCCTGGCACGGCTCGAACAGGCGCGCGCGAAGGAATCCGAGCAATCCTTGTGGATGCGGGTGTCGGATCTGCCGCCGCCGCCGCCGCTGAAGCTCTGCCCGGAAGGATTCGACATCATCGCCGAATGCAAACTGCAGTCGCCGTCCGCGGGTGACCTGTCGGCCCACACCACAGCCATCGCGGCGCGCATTCAGAACTACGCGGCGGGCGGCGCATGCGCCGTGTCCGTCCTGACTGAGCCGACGCGTTTCGGCGGCAGGCTGGAACATCTGAAGGAAGCAGCATCGTTGCTCGAGCCGCTGCACGTTCCGGCCATGCGCAAGGATTTTCTGGTCGATCCGTATCAGGTGATGGAAGCGCGCGCCGCCGGCGCCGGCGGTGTGCTCGTCATCGTGCGCATGCTCGATCGCAGCCGCATCACCGAACTGCTCGACTGCGCCGCCATGCTCAAGATGTTCGTGCTGCTGGAGGCCTTCGACGGCGACGATCTCACGACTGCCAGCGAGGTGCTCGCGCCACGCAAGGCGCACGATGAGAGGATTCTCGTCGGACTTAATTGCCGCGATCTGCAGAAGCTCACGGTCGACATCGCGCGGCTCGAGGAACTCGTCGATCAGTTGCCGCCCGGCTATGCGCACGTGGCCGAGAGTGGCGTGAACTCGGTGGCGGACGTGCGCACCATCGTCGACGTCGGCTATCAGGTCGCGCTGGTGGGTACGACGCTGATGACGTCGCCGAATCCGCGGCAGCTGCTCGGTGAAATGCTGGCGGCGGGCCGCGAACGCTCGCTGCAGCGACGCGACGATGTCTGACGGATGAAGCTGTGGATCAAGATCTGCGGGCTGACCACGGATGAAGGCGTAGCGGCGGCGCTTGCTGCCGGCGTCGATGCCATCGGCTTCGTGTTCGCGCCGTCGAAGCGACGTGTGACACCGGCGCAGGCTGCGCAGCTGACGCGCGATGTGCCTTCGCATCTGCCGCGCATCGCGGTCACGCTGCATCCCGAGCAGTCGCTGCTGGATGAGGTGTGGCGCATTTTCCGGCCTGATGTATTGCAGACCGACGCGCAGGATCTCGATACATTGAAGATTCCGGCCGGCCTCGCAGTATTGCCGGTGGTGCGCGGCGGCGCAGTGCCTGACCCGTTGCCGGCGCGACTGCTGTTCGAAGGGCCCGTGAGTGGCACGGGCATCACGTCGGACTGGACGCAGGCGGCGCAGTTGTCGACGCGCACGCAACTGATACTGGCCGGCGGACTGAATGCGGCGAACGTGGCCGCAGCCATTCGCGAAGTCCGCCCGTTCGGCATCGACGTGAGCAGCGGTGTCGAGCGCGCACCAGGCATCAAGGATCCCGCGCGGATTCACGAATTCGTGCAGGCAGCGCGCCATGCTGCCAGCACTGCAGAATGACGGAGCAGACGATGACCAACTTGCAGACATTCGATCGACAGGCGGTACTCGCCGCTACCTTGAGCGATGCGTATCCCGACGCGCGCGGTCGCTTCGGGCCCTTCGGCGGCAGCTACGTTCCGGAAACGCTCGTGCCCGCGCTGAATCGCCTGCAGACAGGTGTGGATCGCTACCTGCGCGATGAAGGTTTTCTGACCGAGTTTCACGAAGAGCTGAATACGTGGGTCGGCCGTCCGACGCCGCTGACGTATGCACGCGGTCTGTCGCAGCGCTGGGGCGCGCAGGTCTGGCTGAAGCGTGAGGATCTCGCACACACGGGCGCGCACAAGATCAACAACTCCATCGGTCAGGTGCTGCTTGCGAAGAAGCTTGGCGCGAAACGCGTCATCGCGGAAACAGGCGCGGGTCAGCATGGTGTTGCGTCGGCTGCCGCATGCGCACGTCTGGGCATGCCGTGCACCGTGTACATGGGCTCTGTCGACATGGAGCGCCAGGCACCGAACGTCGGTCGCATGAAACTGCTCGGCGCGACTGTCGTGCCGGTCACGAGCGGCGACCAGACACTGCGTGCCGCCGTCGATGAGGCACTGCGCGACTGGGTCTCCGATCCCAATGGCACGTACTACTGCCTCGGGTCGGCAATCGGTCCCCATCCGTATCCTTACATCGTGCGCGAACTGCAGTCGGTGATCGGGCGCGAAGCGCGCGAACAGATGCTCAGGCGCACGGGCAAGTTGCCGGACATCGCCGTCGCCTGCGTGGGCGGCGGCTCGAACGCCATCGGACTGTTCCATCCGTTCGTGAAAGATCGTGAGGTGGAACTGCTCGGCCTGGAAGCCGGCGGCAGCGGCAGCGGTCTGGGACAGAACGCTGCATCGATCGCGTATGGCACGCCCGGTGTATTGCAGGGCACGTATTCGCTGCTGTTGCAGGATGCGAACGGCCAGATTCAGGAAACGCATTCCGTGTCGGCGGGTCTGGACTATCCGGGTGTCGGGCCCGAGCATGCATTGCTGGCGAGCGTCGGTCGCGTGAAGTACGAAGCGGTCAATGACGATGAGGCGCTCGATGCACTCGCCGAGTGTTGCGCCGCCGAAGGCATCCTGCCGGCCATCGAATCCTCACACGCGCTGGCCGGCGCGCGTCGTCATGCGAAAGCGAATCCCGGCAAGTGCATTCTCATCGGCCTCTCCGGCCGCGGCGACAAAGACATGCCGACGTTGCAGAAAACGATTCTGAAAGGACAACTCTGATGGTGGCGGGCAAGACAGCGGGCGCGGCGATCGGCGATGCGATCCGCAAGGCAAAGCAGCAGGGCGGACCGGCGATCATTCCTTACATCACGGCCGGATTTCCGAAGCGCGAAACGTTCCTGGAACAACTGCACAAGGTCGCCAGCGTTTCCGACGTGGTCGAGATCGGCGTGCCCTTCACCGATCCGATGGCTGACGGCACGACCATTCAGCGATCCAGCCGCGCGGCGCTGGAGCAGGGCGTTTCGCTGAGCTGGATTCTGCAGGAACTCACGACGGCCGCGTCGCGACCTGCAACACCGCTGCTGCTCATGAGCTATCTCAATCCGCTGCTCGCGTATGGACTCGACAAGCTGCCGGCCGCCGCCGCAGCAGCGGGTATCGCGGGATTCATCGTTCCGGACCTGCCGCTGGAAGAATGCGATGACTTGCGCAGTGCACTCGAGGCGCATGGCATCGCGCTCGTACAGTTCGTCACGCCGGTGACGCCACCGGAGCGGATGAAGCTGCTTTGCGCCGCGGGTCGCGGATTCATGTACGGCGTGACCATGACCGGCACCACCGGCAAGAACGTCGCCGTTCCGCAGGAAGTCCTCGATTACTTCGCGCGTGTGCAGCAGGTTTCCCCGATTCCCGTGTGCGCCGGTTTCGGTATCCGCAGCCGCGAGCAGGTGCAGCGCATGGCGCCGTACGTCGATGGGGTTATCGTCGGGTCCGCGCTGGTCGAGGTGCTGGAACGTGGTGAAGACGCGGCCCAGTTCCTGCGCAACCTCCGCGTAGCAGCGTCCGTGCCTGAAAAAATTTCATAGCAGCAGCGCCGCTGCGACGCGACATTTGTCGACGCGAAGCTGCCGGAAAATGCTCCGCCCCATTGTGCAATTGTGATCCGGGTGCGCCCGGAACAATCCTTGCACCAAACCTCTTGGTTCCTCACTGGAGACGATGCCGTGCATCGTGCAGGCGGGAGAGGCTTGATGGGTTCGGGGTCGCGCTGGTGGCCGTTCGCGGCGCTGTTCAAAGAAACGAAACCAGCGACCGGAAAGTCGACTGCGCGGTCGACCGGGTCCGGTGCGTCTGCGCGCAGCGCCAATCCGTGGCATGCCGTGTCGATTGTTCCGGGTACCGGTGCGTGCGGTGCTGCACGTCGATTCAAAGGCGTCCGCTTTCTGTCGAAGGACGCGCCGCGTCTGCCGCTGCCGGCCTGCGCAGCACCGCATTGCACCTGCCGCTTCAAGCATCACGATGACCGTCGTGCCGGCCCGCGTCGTCGCAGCGAACAGGGCATGATCTCCGCCCCGTACTCAGGCTCCGAGCGTCGCCGCACCGGCGGTCGTCGCTGGGACGATCGGTGAGGAATCAGAACGAATCACACAAGAATCACGGGCCGGATTGTTCGTCTGCACCGAAGCACGCCATGGAATGCAGTCGTTGCATCTCAGCTCACGCGTCCTGTTCATCCCGTTGATCCTGTCTTTCTCGGGTCGCAGCGGAGCAAGGAGATTGGGCAGAATCGACAGGATGGTCAGAGCTCAGAAGATTTTCGGATTCTTCCAGCAGTATTCCTGAATTGTGAAGATCAGGACGCGGCTTCGGGCGTGAACGCGGACAGGCGGCTTTGCGTGCGCAGCATGTCGGCTTCGCTGAGTTCAGGGCGCTCCGAACGCAACCTGACGATGAGATCGGCAAAGGCATCGGCAGTCACGGCGGGGCTGCAATAGAAGCCCTGATACTGATCGCAGCCCAGCTGGCGCAGAAAGTCGAGTTGTTCAGAGGTCTCGACACCTTCAGCCACCACGCGCAGACGCAGGCTGTGGGCGAGCGAAATGATGGCTTTGACGATGGAAACATCGTCGGGATTTTTCATCAGATCGCGGATGAAGCTGCGATCGATCTTAAGTTTGTCCAGCGGGAAGCGGCGCAGGTAGCTCAGGCTCGAATAGCCGGTGCCGAAGTCGTCGATGGAAATGTGCACGCCCATTTCGCTCAGGCGCTCGAGAGTGGCGGCGGACTGTTCGGGATTGTGCATGACGGCACTCTCCGTCAGTTCCAGCTCGATGAACCCCGGTTCGAGATTGGCATCGCTCAACGCGGACTTCACGACCGAAGCAAGATCGGCATCGCGGAACTGTTTGGCAGACAGATTGACGGCGACGCGCACCGGCGTCATGCCGGCGTCGATCCAGCGGCGGATCTGAGCGCAGGCCTGCCGGAGCACCCATTCGCCGAGCGGTACGATCAGGCCGGTCTCTTCCGCGACGGGTATGAACTGCATCGGCGGCACCAGCCCGCGCGTGGGATGCCGCCAGCGCACCAGCGCTTCGGCGCTGCGCACACGATTCGTCGCGATGTCGACCTTCGGCTGGTAGTGCAGCTCGAGTTCGCCGTTTTCCATGGCGCGCCGCAGTTCGATCTCCAGCGCCAGATGATCGTCAGTGAAGCTGCTCATTTCCGCCGCATAGAAGCGATAGCCGCCACATGCTGCATCCTTGGTGTAGCGCATCGCCGCATTGGCACGACGCAGCAGCACGTCGAAAGCTTCGCCATCGACCGGGAAGGTACTGATGCCGATGCTCACGGAAGGATGGACTTCGACATCGCCGAATCTGAATGTCTGCTGCAATGATTCGAGCACTTTCTCCGCAATGGCCTCGGCATCGCGTGCACTGCGCAGTTCGGTGGCGAGGATGATGAACTCGTCGCCGGCCAGACGGGCCAGCGTATCGTTGCGCCGCAGGACTTTGCGCAGCCGGCGCGAGAGTTCCAGCAGCATTTCGTCGCCCGCCTGATGGCCGAGCGAATCGTTGACGGCTTTGAGTCGATCGACGTCGAGCACCAGCAGCGCGAGCTGATTGTCGCGGCGTGACGCATCGGCGATCGAACGCTCGGCAGCCTCGATGAGCCCGATGCGATTCGGCAGTCCGGTCAGCGCATCGCTGCGATTGGCGTTGCGCCGATGATCGTCGATGGCCTGATCGCGCTCGCGGCGATGCTGCTGCAGCCATGCGTCGTACATGAGTGTCAGGATCGCAATGGTCAGAATGCCGATGGCGAAAATGCCGAGCACGACGCCGAACCAGAGATTGTCGAGCGTGGGTCCGGGCAGACAGTACGATCCGGCGCCGAAGCGAGCGGCCGCCATCCCCGTGTAATGCATCCCGCTGATGGCGATGCCCATGACGATCGCGGCGGCGCTGCGCATCATCACCATGTGCCACGAACTGCCGCGGCGCAGCCTGAATGCCAGCCACAGGGCGACGAACGACGCTGAAATGGCGAGGACGAGCGAAGCGGCAAACAGCGGCGGATCGTAGGCAACGCCGGGCACGATGCGGATGCCCGCCATGCCGATGTAATGCATGGCTGCAATGCCTGCACCCATGACGACCGCAGCGATGGACAGCCACGTCATGTCGAGCGACGGTCGACGCATGGCGTTCAACGCAAACGACGAGGTAGCGATGGCAATGGCCAGCGACAGCGCCGTGACGGGCAGGTTGTAGGTGAGGCGGATGGGCAGCGACAGCGCCAGCATGCCGATGAAATGCATGGACCAGATACCCACACCCATGGCCACTGCGCCACCCACGATCCAGGGCGCACTGCCGCCAAGACGGCTGTTCGACACGCGGGCCGCCAGGCTCAGCGCGGTGAACGAGACGACGATGGCGACTGCGACCGAGATCAGGACCAGCCAGGGAGAGTAGGAACCTTGCATATGTCGAAGGACGGAAACCGCGGACGCGACAGGTGCATCCTTCAGTCATATCGGGCGTAGCGCGGGAGGCTTGAGAGCCAGCGGCTCTGCGCGGCCATCCATTGCCAGCCGATGGCCGGAAGTGCGCAGTAGCTCTCATTTTTGCCAGGTCTTTTTCGCGGGACCCCACCGCGAGCGGCGGCTTGACATAAATGCGGCACGCTAGAATGTAGCCATGAAATCCCTCTGCGTTTTTTGCGGCTCGAGTCCGGGCCGCCATCCCCGCTATCTCGAGACGGCCCGCGAAGTCGGCCGGCTGATTGCCAGTCGGGGCGATGTGCTGGTTTATGGCGGCGGCCGGGTCGGACTCATGGGCGCGCTGGCGGATGCGGCACTTCAGGCTGGCGGCAGGGTTGTCGGCGTGATTCCGCGGCTGCTGCTGGATCGCGAGGTGGGCCACCGCGGTCTGACCGAGCTTCATGTGGTCGATTCGATGGCACAGCGCAAACTGGCCATGGGCGATCTGTCCGATGCCTTTCTGACGCTGCCCGGCGGCATCGGCACAATGGATGAGCTGTTCGAGGCATGGACATGGACTCAGCTCGATCTGCAGCGCAAGCCCTGCGGATTGCTGAATCCGGAGGGCTATTACGATCCGCTCATTGAATTTCTCGACCGCTGCGTGGGCGAGGGCTTCCTGCGCGCCGACCATCGCGCCGCGCTGCTGGCGGACAGCGATGCGCCACGTCTGGTACAGCGGCTGCTGGATTGATCCATGCACATTTGCGCCACAAGCAAATCCCTGTAGCCTTCGAGCCCGTCACCTGTCACCTGTCACCCGCCATGCTCCTGACTCTGTTGCAAGCCAAACTGCACCGCGTCCGCGTTACCGAAGCCGATCTGGACTACGAAGGCTCCTGCGGCATCGATGAAGCATTGCTCGAAGCGGCAGGCATGCGCGTGAACCAGTACATCGAGCTCTACAACGTCTCCAATGGCGAACGATTTTCGACTTACATCATCAGGGCGCCGCGCGGCTCGGGCATGATTTCGCTGAACGGTGCCGCGGCGCGCAAGGCCATGGTTGGCGACCTGCTCATCATCTGCGCATATTCGCAATACACCGAAGCGGAAGCAGAGAAGCACGAACCGGTGGTCGTACTCGTCGACGAAAAGAACCGGCCGCTACGACAAGGCCCGAAGGGACAGATGGCCAGCAGCAAACTGGCCGTATGAAGGACGCGGAGCTGCGCGTGAATCCCTCTTGCATCTGGCCAGCCGGCCAGCAGTCCAGTTAGCCAGCGGTCTTTTCCATGGATCTCGTCCACTGGTTCATCGATTTCATTCTGCATCTCGATCGGCATCTCTCCGAGATGGCGGTGCAGTATCACTTCTGGATCTACCTGATCCTGTTTCTGATCATTTTCTGCGAGACGGGCCTGGTGGTGACGCCGTTTCTGCCCGGCGATTCGCTGCTGTTCGCAGCCGGTGCACTCGCGGCCATCGATGCGAGCGGCACGCTCAACGCAGTGTGGCTGTGGCTGTTGCTCATGGCCGCCGCCATCCTCGGCAACGAAGTGAACTTCCGCGTCGGTCGTGCCATCGGTCCACGCGCGTTCAGCGGCGGCATTCCGTGGCTGAAGCAGGAGTATCTGCTGCGCACGCATGCGTTCTATGAGAAACATGGTGGCAAGACCATCGTGCTGTCGCGGTTCATCCCCATCATCCGTACGTTTGCGCCATTCGTGGCCGGCGTAGGCACGATGCGGCGGCGACGCTTTGCTGCCTACAACTTCGTCGGCGGATTCGCCTGGGTGAGCTGTTTCATCTGGGGCGGCTACCTGTTCGGCAACGTGCCCTACATCAAGAACAACTTCGGCATCGTCACCATCGTCATCATCGTCGTGTCGTTGCTGCCCGTGGCGTGGGGTCTGCTCAAGTCCGGACCCACGCCCACTGCGCCATGAGCGAACTCGTGCACGTCCGCGTCGCTGCTCGCTTCAACGGACCGCCCGACAGCGGCAATGGCGGCTACACCGCAGGCCGGATCGCGCGAGCCATCGGCGTGCCGGTGCAGGTGAGGTTGTTGCGGCCCATTCCTCTGGAGCGCGATCTGGAGATCGCCGAGACCGACCGGGGTTGGGGAATCCGCGATGACGAAGGGCTCGTTGCTACAGCCATCGCCCATGTTGTGGAAACACAAGTTCCGATGCCGCCGTCACGAGTCGAAGCGCTCGAGGCCTCGCAGCGCTATGCCGGCTTCGCGCATCACGATTTTCCGCATTGCTTCGTCTGCGGTCCGCAGCGCGCCGATGGTTTGCGGATTTTCGCCGGCACGGTGTCCGGTTCGACATGCTTCGCGGCACCGTGGCGACCTGATGCGTCGCTTGCCGACGTTGCCGGTGTCGTGCAACCGGAATTCGTCTGGGCAGCGCTCGACTGTCCCGGCTACTTCGCAAGTTGCGCCCCCACGATCGCGCTGCTCGGCGAGATGAGCGCACACATCGATCGCGTGCCTGCACTCGATGAACCCTGCGTGGTCACCGGCTGGTCGATCGACCAGAACGGACGCCGCCATCGCGCAGGCACGGCGTTGTTCGGCGCCGACGGCGCACGCTGCGCATTCGCGGTCTCGACCTGGATCACGTTGAAGTGAACGTGACCGCGCCGCTGCGGTCTGTATCGGAATTCACCTGACGGAACACGATCATGGCGTTGACTCCGCAGCCAGTTCTGGATCGCACGGCGTGCGCCCGTATGGGTCTGCTGACGCTTGTCGTGCAGCTGTTCGCGCTGTGCCTGGCCATCCCGGCCCGCGCCGAAACGGACGGTCCCTACGTGATCCGCAAGGGCGATGCGCTGGAAGCATGGATGGTCCAGACGACGGCTCAGGGACTTCGCGCGAGTACACAGTCCCTCGGCAAAGAGCCGGTCATCACGGTCGGGCAGGTCGGATCGGCACCCGCGTTCAAGGTGACGCTGCGTGACGAGGTGCCGGATGCGCCTGGTTCGGTCGATACCCGTCGCAGTGCGCCGCTTTTCGTCGTGGCAGACACGCACGGCGAATACGAGATTCTGGTGCAGATGCTGCGCTCCCAGCGCATTGTCGACCAGCAGCTGCACTGGGCGTTCGGCCGCGGTCATCTGGTGATGCTCGGGGATGTATTCGACCGCGGTGCTCATCAGACCGAAATCCTCTGGCTGCTGTACGCACTGGAAGCGCAGGCGCAGCAGGCTGGCGGCGGTGTGCACGTGCTGCTCGGCAATCACGAGGTGATGGCGTTGCACGGCGAAGCGCGCTATCTGAATCCAAAATACCGGCAGGTGGCGGCGACCCTCGGTGTCGAGTCATACGCTGCGTTGTTCGCACAGAACACCGTGCTCGGCCAATGGCTGCGCAGTAAAGCAGCGGTGATGCGGGTCAATGACTTGTTGTGCCTGCATGGCGGCATCTCCCCGGAAGTCGCCGAGCGCGATCTGGGACTCGACGAAATCAATGCAGCCATTCGCCAGTCATGGCATCCGCGCGAGGTTCACGAAGCCAGGGATCGCGAACTGATCGAGTTCCTGCTCGCGCAGAACGGCCCCTTGTGGTATCGCGGCTATTTTCCCGACGCAGCCGGTCACGTCGAAGCCTCCGATGAAGGCGTCGACCGCGTGCTGAAGTATTTCGACGTGCGCAAGATCCTCGTCGGACACACGCGCGTGCCGACCATCACACCCCTCATGAACGGCAAGGTCATTGCAGTGCAGGTCTATCCGCAGCGGGACGACAACGGCACCGTGCATTTCGAAGCGTTGTGGGTGCAAGGCAGGAAATTCCTGCGGGCGTTGCCGGATGGCAGTACGCAACCGCTGGATCTGTGAAACATCGACGAGCTGCAGCAAGCACCTCTTCGGCGGCGTACGAGGGAATCTCGGCGCGTCAAAGCGGACAGGACGCTCAAACTCTTCGCCCCAGGCAGATTCCACCTCGGACGCAGGGGAATGCGAAGCTCATTCTCCAACGTAATCCGCAGTATGTCGTTCTCGGTCCGGGTCTTGGCATTGATGACACTCCTGAACAGTTAGTCCAGGGTGTCCACTAAACCGCAGGACGCGTCCGCGTCGGAGCCAAGCGTTTGTTATCCGATGATTTTGTCGTAGTCCCCATGAGTACCGATCCATACCCACATGATGCCGTCG
>DASTRD010000267.1:0-11026 GCA_035761425.1 Povalibacter sp. | reverse complement strand
CGTGCCGAGCAGCGCGCGGGTCATGTTCGAGTTCATGAATTCAACGCTCCGTGGAGATGCGATGCAGCTTCAATGAGTAGTAGTGCTGGCCTTTGCCATCGTCTGACGGCTCGATGCGGATCACATCGATGTCGTCGGGATGGTCGGGATCGATCTGCACGCGCATGGCAACACTGAAGCCCTGGACCTTCTGCGTCTCACTGTTCGTGTCGTCGATCTGGCGGTTGTTCGCTTCCTGGCAGTAACCGGAAGGCTTGTCCCAGTAGTGGCTGGCGAAGGTGCCATCGGGCATGTCGGGGACGCGGAAACTGATCGACAGCGTATGGCCATCAGTTTGCAGCAGGGCCGAGGTGGTACCGTTAGTGCGACCTTCGGTGCGTCTCTCGTAGCCACCATCGAGTTTCCAGGTCAGCTTGCGTTTCCAGCCGCACTCGCTCGGCATCACGAAGGTGCCCTTGCTGAATGTCGATTCCTGACGCGAACCCCTGTAGCTCACATCGATGTTGCCGCCAGCGGCCGGCGCATCGATGGCAGCACTGGCACGCACGGATTTCCGCGTGCCCCACTGCTTCACCCCAGTCCCGTCGATGTAGACCTTGTCCTGTCCCTTGGCGACGGTCTCACTGCCGACCTCATTGAAGAGATAGGAGTAGCGGATGGTGCCTCGCCAGCGCCCGTCGCGCGGTTGCTTCCTGCACTTCTGGCGCAGCCGTGCGCGCTCCTCGCGCAGCACTTTCAGTCCGGCGGCATACGCGGCCGCATCCTGCTCGGCGAAGTACTCGAGCCGCGACCACCGCGCCTGTTGACCTTCATCGCGATTCTTTTCGCAGGCCTTCTGGTGATGCAGCTCATGCACGAATCCATAGTGCACCAGCGCCCGGCACTCTTTGCCGGGGTAAGTGTCTTCGGTGACCGGCTCGGTCTTCTGGATGTACTCCGGCGGATCGCGCTTCTCCTCGATGGATTCAGGCGATTCGATCATGATCTTGCGGCCCTTGCGGTCGTAGAGGTATCTGACCAGGGGACAGTCGGGCTTGTCGTAGAGCGTGCCGAAGGCAGCGCCGCTGCCGGAACCGCCTGCACCGGGGGCTTCGACCGGCGTACCGTAGAAGGCCAGGTTGAACAGGATGTCGGCGCGATTGCGCATGTCCGCAGTTGTCAGCAGTGAGGCCGGCGGATAGACGGCCCACTGGCTGAAGAGCTTTTGCAGATACTCCTGTTCCTCATACTCGCGCTCGATCTGCTGCAGCTGATCGCAACCGCATTCGGGGCGTTCTGTGGGTTTGCGCTTCTTCGCAGCAGCCGCCGGCACGGCGCACAGCAGCAGTGCGATCGCTGCGCACAGGCTGGCGGCGATGGGACGATGGATATGCATGGGATTCCGTCGAAAGCAATGAGCGCGCGCATTCTGTCGACGACATGCACGCAGAACATCGCTCCGAAGAGCCATGCGAAGACTGGCTCCGGTGGGCGCATATATATGTATGAGGCGCGAGGCTGGCGGCTGCCTTCGCGACGATGCTACAAAGCCGTCGTCTCCCGCGCAGGATCTCCATCGCATGAACTCAACCGAAGCCATGTCGCTGACGACGCCGGCATTGCTGTTTCCGGCCATCTCGCTGCTGCTGCTCGCTTACACCAACCGCTTTCTGACGCTCGCGACCATCATTCGCCAGATGCATCCCGGAGAGGGCAGGCCGGTCAGCCAGCTGGCGCGACAGCAGATTGCCAGCCTGCGTTATCGCGTCAGTCTGATCCGCCACATGCAGACGGGCGGCGTTGTGAGCTTTCTTGTGTGTGCGTTGTCGATGTTCGCGTTGTTCATCGAAGCTCAGGTCGCCGGCAAGGTGCTGTTCGGCGTAAGCCTGCTGGCGCTGGCAATATCGCTGGTGCTGTCACTGATCGAAGTGCTGCTTTCCACCAATGCGCTCAGCATGGTGCTCGATGACATGACGAAGTCGTAGGCCCGGTTCCCGGAGTCATCTCTCACCGTACAGGAACCGCGGCCTGCGTCGGACATTGTTTGCGTATCCCTGTCCACGACAGTCATCGAGGTACGGTCATGGCACGCAGCGAAGAATGGCGGGACGACCCGTCAGCGGGAAAATCCGGCGCCTCACCCTCGGCGCCCGGCACTGGCGTCAAGAGTCATACGGTCACTCAGGATCCCGATACACGGCAACCGACGCCCCCGGACAAGGTGCCGCAGGCGAGCCCGGTTCCAGACGTGCAGAAGGTTCTGCGCGAGAACGATCGCAAGGGCTGAGGCGCCGCGGCACCGCAGCCGATCAGGCTTCCGCGGGGCCTGGATCGTTGCGCTTCGCGCGCAGTTTGCCGATGGCGCGGCCGAGCGCACTGTCGAGTTTGGTCAGTGCTCCATCGATCGCCTGTTGTACGGACGGTGCCTGATGGCTGACGGCAATGGGCTGCATGTGATCGACCCGGGCTTCGAGCAGGCAGCGCTTGTCCGAATCCCCATGCTTGCTGCCGTTGACATCGCCCAGGTGCATGTCCACGCGGGTGATCTGCTGGCGGTATTGAGCGAGCGCTTCTTCTATGGTGCGGCTGAGGCGCTCCGAAGTGTCCTGTGCGATTCTGAGATGGTTGTCGTGATTGACATGAACTTGCATCGCGATCCTCCACGGCTGGCCGGCGTCCTGATGGCCGGTAACGTGCCTCAAGGTTCCGACCGACGGACGGTTACCGGACACGCAAGACTAGTATGCCCGCGACAGCTCGAAGTGGCGCGCGAGCTTTCGGCAAGTCCGCAGCCGCTGCGTACATCCGCGCGTTCAGGCAAACCTCTCTGGCATCGGCTGAATGCGGTGCATCGCCACGGTCCCGGCAGTCGGCGGATTTCCTAAGCGTATCCCGCTGGCCCTGCGGGCCAGAGCGTTGGAGTAAATTCTTCGGCGGCATCAGGTGATCGGGGACGACGGATCAACTGCGGTTCCGTCGCAAACTGGTGGCTGGATTCCTTCTCCTTCGGAACAGGAAGGCATCATGCGTACGAAATCATGGATCGTGAGCGCGCTGGTCATGACCGCGGCGCTGGCACAGCCTGCACGCGCCAGTTACATCGAGGCGACATTCGAAGGGATCGCCCAGGGCGCCGAAAACCACGGTCCTGTGCAGGTTCCGCTGGTCGAGCCCGTGTCCGGAGCTTTCAGCTTCAGCACGGCGGTGCCGGGTCCGGACGACTGGTACGGTCCGCCAGTCCGCGATGACACGAGTCTGTATTACAACATCGATCTGGTCCCGTTCCCCGTGAACGTCTTCGGCGATACCCTGGAGTTCGGCACCGGACTGGAAGATAACTGGCCGCCGTCGATCACCTGGACCGACGATGGCATCCGCCAGAGCATCCAGGTCCGCAGGGGTGGCCCGTACCACTACTGGAGGCTGTCGCTGGTCGATGCAGATCGCCAGCTCTTTCACGACCTCGATCCTGCAACCGTCGATTTCTCCCAGCTCGATTTCGGGCTGTGCACGCTGACTTTTTCCGGCGACATCCGCACCTACGCTCTGTCGGTCACGCTGGATCAGATGAATCTGCTCGTCGATGGCATGCCGGTATCGAGCAGCGTCCCGGAGCCCGGATCGCTTGGCTTGTTTGGAGCGGGGCTGCTGGCGCTGGTCGGGATACGCCGCCGCAAAAAAACGCCGCATTGAGAATCGCCAGGGAACCTGGCCCGCATTCCATCGTTTGGAAAAGGACAACGATGGAGGTGAGTGGTGAATGGTGTTCTGAAATCCCCGGAGACCGCGGCCGGGCCGAGCGATCCGGATCGTCGTTCGTATTTCGAAGTCACCCAGTTCGACATCGACGGTGACATCGCATTCTGGACCGGCTTTCAGTACGTCTCATCGGCATCGCCCGGGGGTGGCGAGCCAGTCGTCACCAAGCTGCGAGTCACCGAAGTGCTGCGGCGCGAGGACGATCAATGGGCTCTGATCCATCGCCACGCCGGTCCCGCGCTGCAGTAACTTCTCAGCCAGAATCTTCCTGCCAGCCGCCGCCGAGCGCCTTGTACAGCGCGACGAGCTGAATGCCGAGTTGCGTGTTGCTCTCGCTGTACGCACGTTGCGCCTGCAGCAATGTCCGATGCGCATCCAGATCGACGAGATAATTCGTCAGGCCATGCTCATAACGCACGTGGGCCACCTGCCAGGCGTCGCGGCTCGCGTTCAGCACACTCGCAAGTTCTCGATTGCGTTGCTGTTCCGCGGCGTAAGCGGTCAGCAAATTTTCGATCTCGTGCCAGGCATTGAGTACGGTGCGCTGGTAACTCACCGCGGCCTGCTGCTGCTGAATCTCACGCAGATCCACCACGGCGCGCAGGCGGCCGCCGGAAAAAATCGGCAGGCTGAGGCTGGGACCTACCGACCACTGCCGCGCACCCCATTCGCCGAAATCTGAAGCATCCAGCGACTGCTGGCCGTAACTTCCGGTGAGCGAAATGCGCGGATACAAATCGGCAACTGCGATGCCGATCTGCGCGGTTGCTGCATGCAGCCGGGCTTCCGCGCGTCTGATGTCGGGTCGCCGCCGTGCGAGCTCGGAAGGGACGCCGGCCGCCAGCGCGGGCATCGCGCCAGGCGTCCTGCTTTCGGCCAGGACAGCGTCGAGCGCATCCGGATCCTGGCCGAGCAGAAAGGCGAGGGCATGCGTCAGTACGGTTTCGCGTTGCTGCAATGCCGGAATCTGCGCGCGTACATTGGCTACCTGTGCCTGCTGCACACTCAGATCGAGGTGCGCGACCAGTCCACCCTGAACCCGGTACTCAGTCAGCGCCAGTTGGTCGCTGCCCGCGGCAACGTCATCGAGCGCGATACGCAACTGATCGCGGGTGCCCGCGAGCTCGAGATAGGTGCGCACGACTTCGGCGATCAGCGTTACCTGTGCGTCGTGCAGATCTTCACGGCTGGCCGCGGCACTTGCATCTGCCGCTTCCACTGAACGACGCACCCGACCCCACAGGTCGAGCTCCCATGACGCATCGAACCCGCCCTGATACACATCGAACGGTTCGGCGAGCGCCGAAATGATCCGGTCGCGATTCGGCGTCCCGATCACGTCTATGAGCCGGGTATTGACGCCGTACTCGCTCTGGCGTTCGCGTTGATAGGCGGCGTTCGCGTTGATGGCCGGCCAATGTCCGCCCGCAGCAATGGCGCGCTGCGCGCGGCTCTCCACGACGCGCAAGGCTGCGAGCTGCAGATCCAGGTTATCCGCAAGGGCGCGATCGACCAGCGCGTTCAGTACCGGATCATCGAACTGCTTCCACCACTGCGGATCGACTGCCGCGGAGGAGGACGCAACGGCCGATGCGTTGTGCCACTGCTGCGGCAGATGCGGTGTCGGCTTCTCGAAGGAGGGACCGACGCTGCAGGCCGACAGCACTGCGACAAGACTCAGTGAAAGAATGGCGAGGTTGCGCATGAGAACACCTGGTCGCACCGCGTGATCACACCAGCCGGTGCCGAAACAGCCACGAGGCCATGGGAAGGGTAATGGCCGCAATGACGACGAGCGGCCACATGTCGTTGTAGAGCCAGCGAATGCCCGCGCCTTCCAGATAGATGCGCTGGACCATCTCGATCGCATAGCGCAGCGGATTGGCGAGCGTGACGTACTGCATCGCCCTGGGCATGTTGCTGATTGCCGAGGTGAGACCCGACAACAGCATCATCGGCATGAGGATCACGAACGTGTACAGCATTGCCTGCTGCATGGTCGCGGAGAAGGCGGAGAGTGCCAGACCGATACCGACGGACGCCGTCGTGAACAGCAGCAGGCCCAGATACAGCGTCAGAAACGATCCCTGGAACGGGATGCGGAACCACAGCAGCGCCACCAGCAGAATGATGGTCGATTGTGCAAGTCCGATCATGATCGAGGGAATGGCCTTGCCGTACATGATTTCGCGTGGCCGCAGCGGTGTCACGAGCAGCTGGTCGAACGTCCCCTGTTCCCGCTCGCGCGCGACCGACAGTGCCGTCAGCATCAGCGTCTGCAACATGCTGAGCGCGGCAATCAGGCTCGGAATCATGTTCCAGCGAGTTTCGAGGTTCGGGTTGTACCAGGCGCGCATCTCCACTTTGAGCGGCGCTCTGGCAGTGCCGTGCTCCGTGTTCCAGCGGGTATTGAAGTCATTGACCACCGAGGACACGTACGCCGTGGAAATTCCCGCGGTGTTCGAGTTGCGCCCGTCAGTGATGGCCTGCACCACGGCGCCACGACCGGACTGCAGCGACCGCTCGAAGTCATCAGGGATGTGAATCACAGCAATGGCCTGCTTGCGCGCGATCACCGGGCCGATCTGCTGCGCATTGGCAAGGTCGGCAACACGCCTGAAGACGCCGGTGCCGTCCAGTCGCGCGACGAATTCCGTCGATGCGCCGGAACGATCGCGATCGAGCAGTGCATAGGGCACTTCGTTCAGATCGAATGTCGCCGCATAACCGAACAGCAGCGACTGCAGCACGATGGGCAGAAACAGCACGATACGGCTGCGCGGATCCTTGAGCACCGCGATCAGTTCCTTGCGGATCAGGATGGCAATGCGGTGGAGGGTCGCGTTCACGCCAATTCCTTGCGGATGTTCAACCGCGCGAACACCAGCAACGCGGCGGCCGCGACGGCCAGGATTGCGCAGTCCCTGAGCAGCAGGCCGGCAACATTGCCTGCCAGGAACAGCGTCTGCAGGGCTTCGACGTAATAGGTCGCCGGCAGTACCCGGCTGATGTAGCGGATCGCCGCGGGTACGCTGCGCAGATCGAAAATGAAGCCCGACAGCATCAGGGCAGGCAGGAAACTCACGACCAGTGCGATCTGGCTCGCCAGAAACTGATTTCTGGTGGCGGCGGAAATCAGCAACCCGGTGCCGAGCGCCACCAGCAGATACAGCATCGAGGTGAGGACGATGAGCGTGAGCGAGCCGCGGATGGGAACAGTGAACAGAAATTTCGCCGACAGCAGGCACATGATGAGTCCGAGCAGTCCGACCACGAAGTAGGGGACGAGCTTGGAGATCACGATCTCGGTCGCACGTACCGGCGTGACGAACAGCGATTCGAGCGTGCCGCGTTCCCATTCACGTGCGATCACGAGCGAAGTCAGCAATGCGCCGTTCAGCGTCATGATCAGGACGATCAGGCCCGGCACCAGAAAATAGCGGCTGTTGTTGGCCTCGTTGAACCATTGCCGGGCTTCGAGTGTGACCGCTGGCGGCGCGAGGAGCGCTTGTCCGGCCGCGGCACGCTTCGCACTCCACGATGCGATCGCCCCCTGTGCATAGACTTCGAGAACGCGTGCGCGATTGGCATCGACACCGTTGACCAGGACCTGAATGGTTGCGTTGCCGCTCGCCAGCGAGCGCGAGAAGTCCGCACGCAGATACACGATGGCGTCGACCTTGCGTTCGCGCATCAATTGCAGCGCGGCGTTCATGGATACCAGCGGTACCGGTGAGAAGTATGGCGAGAGATAAAAGCCGGACAGGACATCCTGGGCGGTTGGCGAAGTGTCTTCCGTGACGAGTGCAACGGACGCATCCTTCACATCGAACGACAGGCCATAGCCGAAGATGAGGATCAGCAGCAGCGGCAGGAACAGTCCCACCATGAGATTGCTCTTGTCGCGCAGGAGCTGGCGCGTCTCCTTGTGCGTCAGCGCGCGCAGGCGACGCCAGGAGACCGCACCGGTTTCGGGGATCTGACTCATGCAGCCTCTTGCGCGTCCTTTTTCTGACGCGAAGTTTCGACAATGGCAATGAATGCATCTTCCATGGTCGCGATCGGGGTACCGGCGCGCGCTGCCTGTTCACGTACCTCCTCGGGCGTGCCGATCGCCAGCATGTGCCCCGCGTCCTGAATCATGATGCGGTCGCAGTACTCAGCCTCCTCCATGAAGTGCGTAGTGACGACGATGGTGGTGCCGCTGTCCGCCAGTGCGGTGATGCGCTGCCAGAATTCACGGCGCGCCAGCGGGTCCGCACCGCTGGTCGGTTCATCCAGAAATACGATCTGCGGTTCATGCAGCAAAGCGGCCGCCATGGCGAGCCGCCGCTGAAAGCCGCCGGGCAACATGCCGGCGGCGGATGTTTCGCGCGCCCGCAATTCGAAGTTGTCGAGTGCCCAATCCATGCGACGACGCAGGCGGTCATTCCGCAGGCCGTAGGCGCCGGCAAAAAATTCCAGGTTTTCGCGAATGCTCAGATCGCCGTAGAGCGAAAACTTCTGCGCCACGTAGCCGATGTTCTGACGGGCTTCGGCGCGTGCATGCCGCAGATCCGCACCCGCGACCCGCAGTGAACCGCTGGTGGCCGGCAGCAAGCCGCACAGCATGCGAAAGGTCGTTGTCTTGCCTGCGCCGTTGGGACCCAGCAGACCGAACACCTCGCCGCGATGCACCTGAAAGCTGGTGCGATTGACCGCGGTGAAGTTGCCGAATCTGCGAACGACGTCGTGCACTTCGATGATGATCTCAGGCGCATCGGCTCGCTGTTGCGCATCGATGTCGATGGCTGCGGCCGCGGCGGGTTCGACATCGGACTGCTTGCGCAGCAGCATCATCAGACCGTCTTCGAGCGTGGCGTCGACGGGCTCGAAGCGCACGTTCTCGATCGGTTCTGCATGATCGGCCTGCAGCACAGTGCGGACCTTGCCGCCATGGGGTACGGCATCGATGACCCAGGGTGTCGCGATCAGGCGCGCCTGCAGACCGCGCGGTGATTCACTCGTCGCAGTTGCCATGTAGCTGTGACCCCGCGCGGGTTCGCGCAGCGTCGACGGTGCACCCGCGGCAAGAACGCCGCCTTCATGCAGGACTACGACATGGGCGCAGCGCTCGGCCTCATCCATGTAGGACGTGCTGACCACCACGGAAAGTCCTTCGTTCTCGACCAGACCCGCGACGATGGCCCACAGTTCGCGGCGCGACAGTGGATCGACGCCGACCGTGGGTTCGTCGAGCAGCAACAGTTCCGGCGAGCGCACCAGGGTGCAGGCGAGCCCCAGCTTCTGCTTCATGCCGCCGGAGAGCTGGCCGGCAAGACGCTCCGTGAACGGTGCAAGCGCCGTCATTTCCATCAGTCGGGGATAGCGTTCCTGGCGCTGTTCGCGCGATACGCCATGCAGGTCCGCATAGAGATCGAGATTCTCCTGCACGCTCAGATCTTCGTAGAGTCCGAAGCGCTGCGGCATGTAGCTGATGCGATTCTGGATCTGCTGCGGTTCGCGCGCCGCATCGAGGCCGAGGACAGTGAGCACGCCTTCATCCGCATGCATCAGGCCCGCGGCAAGTCGCAGCAGCGTTGTCTTGCCGGCGCCGTCGGGTCCGACCAGGGCCGTCAGAGCGCCATGCCGCGCCTGAAACGACACGCGATCGAGTGCGGTGATGGCATCTGTCTTGCCGCGCGCGAACCGCTTCGATACTTCGCGCGCATCGACGACGACGTCCGGGCGGTCTTCCGTCATGTTCCGCCGCCGGTGGTCGCTGCAGGCTTGCGCTGCGCAATGTCGATGCGGACCGTCGCGGGCATGCCAAGGCGCAGGCGATCGTCCGGGTCCTGCACGAAGACGCGCACCTCGTAGACCAGGCTGGTGCGCAGCTCCTCGGTCTGTACGGTCTTGGGCGTGAATTCAGCGCTGGAGGAAATGAATGCGATGGACCCTTCAATGGGATCCCGCGGTGCGCTGTCGGTAGTAACGCTCGCCTTCATCCCCGTCGCGATGCGGCCGAGATCGCTCTCGCTGACGTACGCGCGGACCCACTTGGGATGGGCAATGGCAATGGAAAACACAGGTCGCTGCGGCGTTGCCAGTTCGCCAGGTTCCATCAGTCGGTTGCGCACTACGCCATCGACGGGTGACACGAGTTCGGCATCCTTGAGCTGCTGCTGCAACAGCGCGAGCTGTGCGCTTGCCGCGTCGAGCTGTGCCTGTGCCTGATCGATGTCTTCCTTGCGCGGCCCGGCCAGCGTGAGCGTCAGCGCTTCGCGTGTCTGTTTCGCCTGCGCTGTGCTCATGCGCGCCTGCGCAATGGCAGCTTCGAGATCCTGAGTGCTTACGGCGCGACCCTGTGAAGCATCGCTGATGGATTGCAGTCGTTCGAGCTGGCTCCGGGCGTTGGCGGCTTCTGCTTCGGCTGCCGCGAGTGCGGCGCGAGCCTGAGCGATTTCCTCCGGCCGCGCACCATTGCGCAATTTGCGCAGCGCTTCGGACTGCGCAGCCACCTGCGCCTGTGCCTGACTCACACGCGGCAACAGACGGCCGGTCTCCAGTCGTGCAAGCACCTGGCCGGTATGCACGATGCTGCCTTCCTCAACCAGCACCTCGGCGATGCGCTCGTTGTCGTTGAAGGGCAGATCCACCTGCCGCAGATCGACATTGCCGTGCAGTACGATCGCATCGGACGTGTCGGCGCGATGGAAATACCAGACGGACCCGGCGATGAGCACCAGGACGACGACCGCAACGGTCGCAATGACTTTTCTGTTCACGAAGCATCTCGCCAGGCTTGCAAGTGGCCGGCAGTGTATTCAAAATCAAATTTGAATTACAGAGGTGAATGCCGGGATGCGGAAAACCGAGACTCGCGGACCACGTCGTCGTGTGCGTACGCCATTGCGCGAAGACGGTGCGCAGACACGCCAGCAGTTGCTGGAGGTGGCAGGACAGGTCTTTGCGGAACATGGCTATGCGCGCGCTACCAGCAAGGAAATCTGCCGGCGTGCCAGAGCGAACATCGCAGCGGTCAACTACCACTTCGGTGGCAAGGCCGGTCTGTATGCCGCGGTACTCGAGGAAGCGCATGCGCGACTGGTCAGCGTCGATTTTGTCGCTTCGACCGTCTCGGCGGATGAGGGTCCGGCGAAGGCATTGCGGGCATTGCTTTCGCGCATCGTCAGCGAAGTCGCGCGGCGGGATGCAGGTGCCTGGGAGCTGCGGGTGCTCAGCCGTGAGATTCTGGCGCCGACGCCGATGATGGATCGGATGGTCGCGAACCAGATCGTACCCAAGG
>DASTRD010000266.1:0-10681 GCA_035761425.1 Povalibacter sp. | reverse complement strand
GAAGCCGTTCCCTCGAAGGCGCGGATGTCGCTCCAATGCTCGAACTCGTGGGTAGCGGGCACATGCCAGCGACAGCACGTCGAAGTCTCATCCACATACGCACTCAGATGAACCGAGTGCGGCACCTGACCGAGCAGACCGCAGAAATCGAGATCGACCGGTGCGTCGTACACTGGATTGCCACCGATGATGATCAGAGAACGCACTTCACCGGCTGCCATCGCACCGGCCAGCGAGCGGATGGAGTCCGCGTGGGCGACCGGTTCGTGCGCCACCGGATCGATGTGATCGAAGGTGCGCCCGCGTGCGCCCAGTCGATGGTTGATGGCGTGCACCAGCGCATGCACATGCGCGGACAGTGACGAACCCGCTACAACCAGCGCATCGCCACCCGCGGCCAGCAGATCTGCGGAGGCGGACGCAATGAATGGGCTCCGGGCTTCGCTGGAATCGTGCGGCAGGATTCCGATCGCCTGTGCGAGTTCCACCGCTGCGCGCTCGATCTGTGCCGGACTGAGTGCCGCACGATGGTCCGCCAGGGCGCCAATGAGACCGGGAAAGCTCTCCACAGCATAAATGCGACTCATCGGACCGCGATCGGGATTACGTGTTGCTATGAGATCGCGCGCGTGACGCACACTTGCCGGCGATCCGCTCAGCAGGTCCGCATCCAGCGTTACCAGGACGCGCGTTCGATCGAGGTGATACAGCGTATCCACCGGTCTGCCGAACGCCATCTGGCTGCCCAGCAGTTCGGTATCGCGATTGAGCGGATCGTATTGATGCCATCTGGCGCGTGGGTATCGTCCGCGCAGCGATTGAATCTGTCGATACAACGTGTCGGAGGTGACGTTGCCGGTGAGGATGAACAGGCCCTCACCCTGATTGCGGTCGAATGCCTGCAGTTCCTGTTCGATGTCCTGAAGAAAACGAGGCCAGGTCGAGATTCCGTTGTCGTGAAGGACCGCCTGTGAACGCGCCGGATCCCATAACTGCAGGGGAGCGGCCTGAGAAAAGATATCCGTGGCGCCGAGCGTGGCCGGATGCAGCGGATTGCCTTCCACCTTGGTCGGACGTCCCTCGTTCGATTCGACCAGCACACCCGAGCCATAGCCGCTCAACGCGGTGCACGTTGCGTAGAACTGAGGTCGACCGGGCAGGCTGCGCTCCGGCATGTTCACGAACGGCACGATGGATTCGGTCGGCGGGCCACTGCAGGCGCCGCTGCCCAATGCCGCAGCAGCAGCCATCAGCTTGAGCACCTGGCGACGCTCGAGCAGTAGCGGATCTGTGTCAGGGGCAGCCATGGTCTTCATCGATGACAGGTCGAGCAGTCAGTGAGCCACTGGCTCGACAACACACCGTAGCTGGCGAGCAGCGACTGCCGATGCGCACGAGAGGACGTGCGCGCATTCATTCTGAAAACCTGCCCGGGGTCGCTCAGGTGCGGTGCGGGATCGCGATGACAGGCCAGACACCACTGCATGTCGAGCGACTGCGTGCGCACCATGGCGGGCATCTGGTCGACACGACCGTGACACTCGCGGCAGGCAACGCCGTGACTGACGTGCGCGGAATGGTCGAAGAATACGAAATCAGGCAGATCGTGAACGCGGGTCCAGCGCAGCCGCTGGCCGGTACGGACGCTCTCGTGCAGCACCGAGAAGACCGGTGCATCGCGATAAAGCTGAGAGTGGCATGTCATGCACACGTCGCTGCCCGGCAGGCCTGCGGTCGAGGATTCCTCCACTGAAGTGTGACAATAGCGGCAGTCGATTCCATCGTCGCGCACGTGGTGCTGATGACTGAACGGCAGCGGCTGCTGGGGCGGTGCCGCCTGCGCATGTGGATAATCCATGCGCCAGCGCCACGCGAATATCAGTGTCGCACTCAGCACGACGGCGATCAGGCCGCCGGTCTTGAGTGCCAGCACCAGGCCGTGACCGAAAACCTGCGACATGCCATCCCCGAGCGGGTTTGAATTCTTCTAATCCCGTCATGTCGAGAAAGTTCCGCGCACAAGGGTTACAGCACATTAAGCATGTGCAGCGCCGACGTTGGAATGAAGCAGCCGCAGATCTCACGGTGCCGCGTTAAAGCGGCACAAACACCGTCACTTGCGTGCTTCAGGGACGACGAGGACGTCACAGGCGGCGCGCGCGAGCACGGCACGCGTCGTTCCGCCGAGAAAGAACTCACCGAGCATCGAACGACCGTGCTTGCCCATGACGATGAGATCGGCAGCGTTGTCCGCCGCATGCTTTGCAATCGCATCGCGCGGATCGCCTTCCGCCACGGAGGAGGGCAGCGAGGCGCAGAGCGATGACAACAGCGCATCGAGCGCGGATCGCGCCGCTGCTGCTGCATCCCTGCGATAGCCTTCTATCGATGTCTGGTCGACGCCTGCCAGCTGCAGACGGCTCTCATAGGGACATTCGAAGGCATGCAGCACTTCGATTTCAGCTTGCGGCGCAAGGGCGCGTGCAAGTGCGATCGCCGTGGCTGAATGCGGCGAGAAATCGACCGGCACGATCACGCGTCGATACGAAGCCGTCACCGCTTTGGCAACGAGTACCGGGCGCGTCATGCGCGCCAGCAGGCGCTCGGCGGTGGAACCCAGGAACAGACTCTGGGTCGGATGCAGGCCACGAGGGCCGACCACCAGCAGATCGGCGCGTTCCATGGCGGCAAGCAGTGTGTCCAGCACGGCACCGACTTCGACCCGCGCATTGACCCGGCCCGCAATCTCCGCCGGCAGCGACGCCAGCAGCGTCTGCATCGAATGGCGTGCATCGCCCACCAGCATCTTTTCGACGTCAGCGCCCGCGCGCAATCCGAGTCGCAGCTGGACCACTGATGGTTCGCTGACCACATTGAGTACGGTCAGCGAGGCGTCATGCTCCTGCGCGAGACTGGCGGCACGCTGCACCGCCACCATGGCATCCGCAGAGAAGTCCGTGGCAGCCAGGATGCGCGTCAGAGTCGTCATGAAGCGTTCACCGTGAAGTCAGCAGGAACATAGATGCTCGGTCAAAGCTGACCAACCCGGCAACATCGGTGATGGTACGGGATTGCCGCAATGGTCGGTGAACTGCGCGTCAACTGGCAACTTCCGCGCGGATTGCGATACCGGCACGAAGGGGAACTTCCAATCCCGGCCCTTCGTATGAAGGCATCTGGCCCACGACCGCATCCATGCCCACTCGAAAATCATCTGCCGCAGCCTGGTGGCTCGATCAGGGAGAGGAGTTGTGTCCGCACTGCGGTGAACCGTATCTGTATGAACTGGAGTTCCGCTGTGCCGAATGCGATGGCCCCGGCTGCATGAATTGCCGTGAAATGCACGTGAAGGGCCACTACGTGTGCCCGAATTGTGTGCCGGGCGGAAAGTCTTCGCGAGCGGCGTCACGACGGAAGTCGGCACATGGCGGCTAGAGCCATCTGGAAAGGCGTGCTGCACCTTGGCAAGCACGAGCTGGCCGTCAAGCTCTATTCGGCGGTGGAGGATCGCACCGTTCATTTCCGCATGCTGCACAGGACCGACCACGCGCCTGTGGAGCAGCACATCGTGCGCAAGGACACGGGCCGCGAAGTGCCGAAGGAGAATATCCGCAAGGCATTTGCGCTCTCGCGCGACGCCGCGGTGATTCTGGAACCGGATGAACTGGAGTCGCTGGTACCTCCGCAGTCGCGCAACATCGAGCTGTGTCGCTTCATTGCAAGCGATGCATTGAGCGATCAGTTCTACGATCGCCCGTACTATCTAGGCCCCGACCGTGACACTCCCGATTACTTCGCGCTGGCCCAGGCGATCGAGCGGACGGGCCTCATCGGCATTGCGCGGTGGGTAATGCGCAAGAAGCGCTACCTGGGTGCGCTGACTGCAACACAGGGCTATCTCGCTCTCACGACATTGCGCCGTGCCGACCAGGTGCTGACCTTCTCCGGTGTCGAGCCGGGCAAGACGAACGCCCCACGTGCCAACGAGCTGAAGCTCGCAGAGCAACTGGTCGCCTCGATTGAAGGACCGTTCGATCCGGAACTGTGGCAGAACGAATATCGCGCAAGGCTGGCGAAAGTGATCGAAGCCAAGGCGAAAGGCGAGAAACTGCCTGCGCATCGAGCGCCCAGAAAGAAGCCGCATGGCAATCTTGCCGAGAGCCTCAAGGCGAGCCTTGCCGCAGTGAAGGAGCAACGCGTTGCCTAAGAGGAAGCGTTCCCAGGAGGCGCCCGAAACTGCCAGTGCGCCGGTCCGCTCGATCTGGTCGGGAACAATCACCTTTGGCCTGGTCAGCATTCCAGTCGATCTTCTCTCGGCTGTGCAACCGCGTCAGACGGGCATGAAGCTCGTGGATGAGGAGGGGCACGCGCTGGGACGCCAGTACCGCTGTTCCAGGGATCACAGAAAACTGGACTACGACGATCTGATCCGAGGCTACGAGACCGATTCGGGCAAGATGGTCACGATCTCCGATGAGGAGTTCGACTCGGCCGCGCCGGAGAAGTCTGCGGATATCGAACTGCGCAGTTTCGTGCCGCTGTCAGACATTCCCGCCCTGTATTTCCAGAAGCCCTATTTTCTGGCTCCCGCCGGCAGATCCGCCAAGGCTTACCATCTGCTGGCTGCGACGATGGAGCGCACCGCTCGCGCAGGTATCGGCAGCTTCGTGATGCGCGGGCACGAGTATCTCGTCGCCATCGTCTCTGACAACGGGGTGCTGCGTGCCGACACACTGCGTTATGCCGATGAGATCCGCACACCGAAGACTGTGGGGTTGCCGAAAGTGGCGCGCGCCACTGCCAGCAAAGTGAATCAGTTCGTGAAGGACATCGAATCCCTCAAGCACCGCGACCTGGACCTCAGAGAGCTCGAGGATCGTGATGCCGAGGCGCTCGAAGCGCTCGCGAAATCCAAACGCAAGGACAAGGAACGCGTGATTCATCGAACCAATCTCGAGGACGCGGAGGCGGGCAGTCCGCCTGGCGCCAAAGTCATCGACCTCATGGCGGTGTTGCGCAAGAGCCTGTCGAAAGATGCAGTCGTCTCGACCGGTGCAGGCGGCGAGCCTATCTCACTCGATGCGCACCGACGCCGCCGCGCCAAACAGGCAACTTCCGGCAGCAAACGCAAACGCACCACGCGTCGGAAAACGGCGAGCCGCTGAAGCCGCATCAGTTCGTTCCACTCCATCGTGGGCCACAGCCACCAGCAGGCTGTTGAAAAACCATTTCGACAGCCTGCTGATGCCCGGCCACGGATGGCCGGGCGAAACCGATCGCTGCAAGCGGTTGATTTCGGGAGGGCCGCGAAAGCCACGTCTTTCGCAAGCGACGTTGCAAAAGTCCCGGAAGGATTTTTTCAACACCCTGCCAGTGCCTTGCGGCTTTTCGGGCACAATGCTGCCGGACAGGGACTGCATCGTATTGTTGTCGCCCTCAACGAAGAAGCCCGCGCCCTGGGCGGACCTTGCTCCCCATGCCGGAAAACCTCATCCGCCACGAAATGCTTCTGCTGCTGCTCGATCTCGGCGGCACATTCGTGTTCGCGATCAGCGGCGCGGCGGCCGGCGTCCGGTCCCGCTTCGATATTTTTGGCGTGCTGGTGCTGTCGTTTGTAGCCGGCAATGCGGGCGGCATTACACGCGATCTGCTGATTGGCGCGGCGCCACCGGCGGCGCTGGCTGATCTGCGTTACCTGGGCGTCTCGCTGCTTGCCGGCGTGGTCACCTTCTTCTGGAGCCGCAACGTCGAGAAGCTGAGGACACCGGTGCTCCTGTTCGATGCCGCAGGTCTGGCGTTGTTTGCGGTCGCTGGCACACACAAGTCACTTGCCTTCGGCATCAACCCGGTCACTGCAGCGTTGCTGGGCATGGTGTCCGGCATTGGCGGCGGAATGATGCGCGACATCCTGCAAGGGCAGGTGCCCATCGTGCTGCGCGCAGATCTGTACGCAGTGGCGGCGCTTGCGGCAGCAACAGTGGTCGTTGTCGGCTATATCGCCCACCTGCCTGCCGGCGCCTGTGCCCTGATCGGCGCCGCGCTGTGCTTCTTCCTGCGCTTCATGGCCATTCGTCATGGATGGCAGTTACCCACCGCCAATCCCATGCCTCATGACGGGGACGAGCCGGACCGCTGATCGTCGCTCGGGTCACGGCGCCATGACACGGATAACGACGGCGTTCCCGTAACCGCCACGCAGATGGATCCAGAACGCGCTGCCAGCCGTTGCGTGCAACAGGCAGCCTCTTTGCTGGCCTCGATCCACCGGCTGGTCTGCGCACGAGCGAGAGACATAGCGTCATGAGAAGAGCTCCTCACGGTCTCTATATCCTCCTGCTGGCGGGCACGGTCCCGCTTTTTATGGCAGTCGTTCTCGCCGATATCGCCTGGTTCGTCAGTTACGAAGTGCAATGGAAGAATTTCTGTTCGTGGCTGCTCATCGGCGGATTGCTGTTCTGTGGACTGGCACTGCTTTGGGAGCTCATCGAACGCATCCGTTTCGGCTGGCGCGAGCCGCGCGGCATCGTGGTGTTCTGCCTGCTGCTGGTTGCGTGGATCGTGGGCTTCCTTGACGAGCTGGTGCATGCCCGGGATGCGTGGGCAAGTATGCCGACGGCACTTGTGCTGTCGACGATTGCCGCGGTGTTGGTGCTCGCAGCGACGTGGGCAGGACTCGCTCGCTCATTCCCGGGAGAACAGCCATGAACGCTCGATTGCTGCTGGCACTCCTGACCCTTCCCGGGTTTCTCTGCGCGTGCGGAGGCGAACCTGCCGCACCAGGGCAATTCGGCCCGTCGCCGCCGCTGCCCGAACCTGAATCGCAGCTGCTGCCGACGATGAAAATCGCAAAGCCGGCAAACTGGGGAAATCGCAAACCGATAGTGCCTCAGGGCTACACGGTTACGGCCATCGCCACCGACCTCGGAATTCCGCGGCAGACGCTCGTGCTACCGAACGCAGACATACTCGTCGCGGAAGGTCGGGGCGGCAATGCGCCGAAGCTGACACCGAAAGATGTGATTGCCGCCTACATCAAGGCGAAGGGAACGAGCTCTGTCGCCAGCGGCAATCGTCTGACGTTGCTGCGCGATGCCGACGGCGATGGCACCTATGAGGTGAAGTCGACTTTTGCTGAAGGACTCAATGCTCCTTACGGCCTGGCACTCATCGGCAATCGGCTTTTCGTCGCGAATCAGGACGCGCTCGTGCGTTTCGACTACGAACCGGGGCAACTCAAGGCGAGTGGTCCGCCGGTTGTGGTCACCGAACTTCCCTCGACCATCAATCATCACTGGACCAAGTCACTGACGGCGAGCGCGGATGGCACTCTGCTGTATGTAGGCATCGGCTCCAACAGCAACATCACCGAACGCGGCATGGCCGTCGAAGCCGAGCGCGCCAGGGTGTGGCAAGTGAATGCACAGACCGGTGCGCACCGGACATACGCCACGGGCCTGCGCAATCCGACCGCGCTCGCGATTCAACCTGCGACGGGCGATCTGTGGGCCGTCGTGAATGAGCGTGACGAGATCGGTTCGAACCTCGTTCCGGACTATCTGACGTCCGTGCACGAGGGCGCCTTCTACGGGTGGCCCTACAGCTACTGGGGCCAGAACGTGGATGTGCGCGTTCGTCCTCAGGACCCGCAAAAGGTGCAGTCGGCCATCTCGCCGGACTACGCTCTGGGGTCTCATGTCGCGGCTCTGGGCGTCGCGTTTTCCGTGCCTGCCATGGGCGAACGGTTCGCCGACGGAGTATTCGTCGGCGAGCATGGCAGCTGGAATCGGGCGGACCCTTCCGGCTACAAAGTAGTCTTCGTTGCCTTTCGCGATGGGAAACCGACGGGAGATCCCGTGGACTTCGTCACCGGATTTCAGGTCGATGGACTCACGTATGGTCGCCCCGTCGGTGTAACAGTCGATCCGCGCGGCGCGTTGATCGTTGCCGACGATCTTTCCAACACTGTATGGCTCGTACGCCGCTCGAGCAGTAGTTGAACCCGACGAGTCAGTCGAGGATCGTCATCGCAGGAGAGCATTCGGATCGATCCGACCGTACCGACGCGGCGGACGCACACGGTCCCGCGTCTCCCTGAAACTCACAGCATCCGGCGTCATGGTGCCGGATTCTCAGATGGACGCGCTTGCGCGGGCACCTGTTGCAAGGATGCTCAGCCCGGAACGTGTTTCTTCCTTCACCAGACGAGCACTTGTTTGGACGAAGTGCGTGTGAATGGAAGTCCGGATACCGGCCGCGCGCCGGCGCGGGTGACGTGCCTTGCATCGTCGAACACCGTCGTTCGGGTCGCTGCTTTGAATTTTTCCCGCTGCGGGAATACGCATTCCGGTTCACATGCCATACTGACGCGGATACCGGGGGAGGGCGGCCAACCGTGGCCTTCAGGTCCCACGTAATCGCTACGCAGGTTTCCGTCTACAGGCAATTACGCCCCAGTGACAGATTGAATCACCGACAGGCTTTCAGAGATTGCAATCATGGTGCCGTCCGAGCGATATGACAAAGCCTCGATAGCGTTGCACTGGCTGACACTCGCATTATTGATCGGTGTGTACGCCTGCATCGAACTGCGCGAACTGTTTCCGCGCGGCAGCGATGCACGTGCCGCACTCAAGACGTGGCACTTCATGCTGGGGCTCACAGTGTTCGCGGTGGTATGGATTCGACTGCTGGCAAGAGTCTTCGGGAAGACGCCTCCCATCGTTCCAACCGTTCCACGCTGGCAGGCAGCGATTGCAACAATGGTGGAGTTCTCGCTTTATGCACTCCTGATTGCCTTGCCCATCCTTGGCTGGATCACGCTGAGCGCAGGGGGCAAGGTCATTCCATTCTTCGGACTTGAGCTTCCCGCCCTGGTCCAGCCGAACAAGGAGTTCGGGCACCGCATGGAAGACCTGCACACCACGCTCGGAACGGCGGGCTACTACCTGGTCGGCATTCATGCGGCCGCAGCACTGTTTCATCACTATGTGCGTCACGACAACACATTGCTGCGCATGCTGCCTTCGCGACGCTGAGCCAACGACCGACCGGTAGCTACAAGGCTTTCAGCTCATTTCAGGGTACGGACCTCACCGCTGTCGATCGAGTACGCGTAACGCTCGTGGCGTTCGTTCTCGATCAGGATCTCGCGCTGGGCAGCATCGAGCGTGAAGCGAATGAAAAAGACATCGCCTGCATCCTGTTCGAGACGTTCATCGCGCCGCTCATCGTAAATCCTCACGACCGCCAGGCGTGCGTTCGTGGCGATGTCGAACACCGCCATCAACCCGGTTCGTTGCCCGAGTCCCTGGCGGGCGCCATTCTCGATCTGCATGTACCGTTTGCCTTCGAATTCGATCGCAGCGACCGAGGGTGGCGCGATGCGGCTGGCGGATGGCTTGAGACTGCTGGTCATGGTCTGCTCCGAAGTTGCCGAGGGTGCGCTGGCGCAGCCGCCGGCGATCATGATGAGAATCGAGACGGCAGCGGGCGGCGCTGCCGCCAGAGAGTAGCGCCGTGGCACGCAGCTCGACACAGTGCCGCGATCAATTCCAGTTCGGCGCCAGTTTCGCAAGCGTGCCCCCGGTTCCGCCAAGCGCGCGGGTCAGGTCGTTGGGCGTCAATGCGCCAGCGGCATCCGCTGCGAAGAATGCCCACGAATCCGCATTCTCTGCCGCCTCCGCCGCCGTGATATTGCCGCCGGGCTGAATGCCCTTGAAAGCATAGAGATGGTCCTGGGTGCCACAGTCGCTGTGGGAACATTCATGCACCAGCACTCTGGCCCAATTGCTCTTCATGTCGTGCAGCACACTGACATCGTAATTGCCCAACAGCGCCTTCTCGATATAGATGACCCGCGGTCGCTCCGGTTTCTTCGACAGGTTCATCACGAACGCTTCGGTGTAATCCTGATTGGGATCGCTGCGCAACGAGGGCATCTCGGTGATCATGACCTTGTGCCCGCTGATCGTCGCCGCGATCTTCTTGAATCCGCTTTGCAGTTTCGAAATGGTCTTGGACAACGCCTTGTCGGACGTGCTGCCATCGGAAAACCAGCGTTTTACCTTGGCCATGGCAGCAGGATCGGACTTCGCCTGCGAGAGCGTCAGCTTTGCCTTCTCGACCCAGGCCAGCGCAACGATCATTGCCTCGCCCAGTTTCTGGCGCGTGTCCTGCTTGAATTGCTCATCGACGTCGTTGAGTTTGGTCTTCACCTGGCCAGCGATACTCCTGACCTTGAGCAGTTCGCTTTGCGGCCAGGTCGCGTACGACTTCGGTGTGGCCAGCACCCAGACCTGCTGATTGCCTTTCAGCGTCACCATGTAAAGGTGTCGCATGAACTTGAGCGCGGCAGCCTTCTTGACGACCGTTTCGGTCGGCGCGGCGGTAGAAGTCGCATCGAATCCTGCAAACTGCAGGATCTGATCCGCCTCGTTCGGCTTCAGCATGTGTTTGCGCAGGTAGTCCAGACCGCTGGCATGGGCGGCCACCGGTCCGTCCTTGCCAAGCACCTTGTGCAACTCGACGATTTTCGCCGCCAGCCCGCTGAATTTTTCCCGCGCCAGTGTCTTCGTATGCGCCGCGTATTCCTGGCTCAGCGGCTCGAAATTTGCCACGCTGGACTCCTCCTCGCCGTTTCCCGGCTGTTGGTGATTATTCTGGAGAGACAGCTCCGTGGAGC
>DASTRD010000265.1:0-2488 GCA_035761425.1 Povalibacter sp. | reverse complement strand
GGCGCCGGATTCCAGTTTGCTCACGTCCAGCAGCGCATTGAGCAGCCGTGACATGGCGGCAATCGCCTGCTCCTGCTGTTCCAGCGCCTCGTTCGCTTCGGGATCCTCGATCAGGCGGCGCAGCGCGCCATTGAGCAACGCCAGTGCCTGCAGTGGCTGGCGCAGGTCGTGACTGGCCGTGGCCAGAAAGCGGCTCTTGCCTAGGTTGGCGCGATCCGCGGCGGCATGCGCCTCGCGGATCTCGTGCTCCACGCGCATCCGGTCGGTGACGTCACGGATCGCCGCCGCGACGATAGTTGTTCCGTCGCCCTCGATGGGGCTCAGGCTGATCTCGACGGGAAACTCCGAACCATCCCTGCGCCGCGCGAACAGATCGAGGCCCGCGCCCATCGGTCGCAGACGCACTGATCTGGTGTACTGGCTGCGGTGCGCCACGTGCCGATGACGGAACCGCTCCGGCAGCAGTATTTCCACCTTCTGGCCAACGACCTCTGCAACGTCATAGCCGAACAGCGCCGTCACCTGCCGGTTGGCAAACAGGATGGTCCCGGAGTCATTGATGATGACCATGGCATCCGGCGCGGACTCCAGCACGCTCCGGACGAGATCGGATGAAAGTATCAATCAGGGATCGGCGTTGTTGTTGGGACAAGACTGGCATTCTGCCGGAATTCCCGCAACGACTACGTAGTAGACACGATGAAAGCGCCGGCGACGCGGTTGATGCTGCGTGCATGGGCAGACATGTACTGATCATCGACGGCCACCCGGACCCGCGCGAAGCGCGCCTGAATCATGCCCTGGCAGCGGCCTATGCCCATGGGGCGCAACTGGCGGGCCATGAAGTGCGGCACATTGCAGTAGGCCAGCTCAAACTGCCGCTGCTGACCTGCAGCGAGGAGTTCTTCGACACGCCCCCGTCCCCGGCCGTCACGGCCGTGCAGCAGGACATCCGCTGGGCCGAGCACCTCGTCATCTTCTATCCGCTATGGCTGGGATCGATGCCGGCGCAGCTGAAAGGGTTCTTCGAACAGGTGATGCGACCGGGATTCGCCTACGCGCAGGGCAAAGGCAGGGGTCTGCCGAAGAAGCTTCTGAAGGGCAGGTCGGCACGCATTGTCGTCACGATGGGAATGCCGGCAGCGTTCTACAGACACGTATACCGGGCGCACAGCCTCAAGAGTCTCAAGCGCAACATCCTGGCCTTCTGCGGAATCGGTCCGATCCGCGATTCGGTGATCGGCAACGTCGAAGGCAATGCAGTCGGGCGTGCCGCATGGCTGAGGAAGATGGAAGTCTTCGGAAGACGAGCCACCTGAGGTGCATGGTGATGGATTCGCAGGCACTGGCAATACCATTCGCTGAACTACGCCGTTCCCACATCGCGATTGTCGGCGGCAAGAACGCCTCATTGGGCGAGTTGACCGCCGCTCTGACTGGCAGCGGTATCCGCGTGCCTCCGGGGTTCGCTACCACCGCGCATGCCTATCGGCGATTCGTGGCGGCCAATGGCCTGCAGCCGGTGATCGATGCGGCCATGCACGAGTGGCGCGAAGGCAGCCTTGCGCTGGCCGATGCGGGTCGCCGCATCCGGGAGGCCTTTCTGCGTGGCAGTTGGCCTCAGGACTGCGAGGCGGCGATCCTCGCGGCATACCGCACACTGTCTTCGCAAGCTGGCGTGGAGGCAGCCACCGTAGCAGTGCGATCCAGTGCCACCGCGGAGGATTTGCCTGACGCCAGTTTCGCGGGACAGCTGGAGAGCTTCCTGAATGTCGGCGGCGAGCCGGGCCTGCTGCGGGCCGCGCGTCGCTGTCTGGCTTCTCTTTATACCGATCGGGCGATCAGCTACCGGCAGGCCAAGGGCTTCGAACAGACGCAGGTCGCCGTGTCGGTCGGCGTGCAGCTCATGGTGCGCTCGGATATCGCCTGCTCGGGAGTGATGTTCTCCATCGACACCGAAACCGGTTGCGATCGCATCGTGCTCATCAACGGAGCCTGGGGCCTGGGCGAGAACGTCGTGCAGGGCACTGTCGACCCGGACGAGTTCCAGGTGTTCAAGCCGCTGCTGTCCGATCCGCGTTGCCCGAAGCCCATCATCCACAAGAAGTGTGGTGGGAAAGAACGCAAGCTGGTGTACGCGGAAGAAGGTGGCGCGCCCACCCGCAATGTGGAGACCTCTGCGCGGGAACGTCGCGCGTTCGTTCTCCAGGATGAGGAGATCCTGCAACTGGCGCGCTGGGCATGCGTCATCGAAGCGCACTACGGCACACCCATGGACATTGAATGGGCGAAGGATGGCGAAAGCGGCCAGATATTCGTGGTGCAGGCGCGTCCCGAGACCGTGCAATCCCGCCGCGCAGCGGGAGCGCTGCGAAGCTGGCGCATCGGCCGGAAGGGCGCGCGGCTGACCAGTGGCATCAGCATCGGCGACGCGGCCGTGACCGGAAGAGTCTGTCGCATCGAGCAGGCCTCCGATCTGGGCCGCTTC
>DASTRD010000264.1:0-5195 GCA_035761425.1 Povalibacter sp. | reverse complement strand
CGCCCGCACCAAGCCTCCGGAAGATCGACGTGTCCAGCGCACGCGCACGCATCTGCATGCCGCGCTCATGTCGATGATCCGCGAATCGCCGTACGAGGCAATTACCGTCAGCGACATCCTGGCGCGGGCCAACGTCGGTCGCTCAACCTTCTACATGCACTTTCGCAACAAGGATGAGTTGCTGGTGAGCGCCATGCGCGAATTCCTGGACTCAGCCCGGGACGTTGCTTCCGGTCCGCAGACGCGCGCCTGCGGATTGACCGGATTCAGTCTTCCGCTGCTTGAACACATTGAGCGACATCGGCAGCGAACCGTGACGAACCATCAGTCAGAACGATGGGCGGCAGTGCACGAACGCCTCGGCACGCTGGTGGCCGATATGGTTGCCCGAGAGGTCAGGAGGAAAGCGGGGAGCGAACCGAAACGACGCGGCGCTCTCGCTGCGGACCTGGTCGGCAGCCACGTCGCGTCCACCTTCATCGTTGTACTGAAATGGTGGCTGAGCAGCAGAGACGAGCTGCGCGCCGGTGAGGTCAACGAGCTGTTTCAGTCGCTGATTCCGCCCGCATACGCCTGAAGCCGGGCGAGGGACAATCGCTCGACGGTTCATCCGTATGCGCTGAGCCTGACAAGCTGTGGTTAGATCAGAGGCGATCAAACGCGGACCGTTGCGATTCGTGGAAGGGGGGAACACTGATGCGCGTAACGCGAAATATTCTTCTGGCGGCTGTTCTGGTGATGGCCGGTGCGTCGCTCGCCTGCGCGGCCGATGCGCCTGACACGCACGATGCGCATCACGCACATGGCGATCACGACGTATCTGGCGCGGGCGGTCGCACTGTGGGCGCGCAGATGCCACCCAGGCTCCGTGGGATGCTGATCCAGGAAATGATGGCGTTGCTGGATGCGAGCAAGCAGATGCTGGAGGCGTTGATACGGGGACAGAACGATGTGGTTGCCCGCAACGCCCAGAACATTCACGACAGTTTCATTCTGGAACAGGCAATGAGCGACGCGGACCGCCAAGCCTTTCACGACTCAGTCCCGCACGCGTTCATCGAGCGGGATCAGGCGTTTCACGAGCTGAGTGAGCGGTTGGCCGAAGCCGCCCGCGCTGGCAACCAACCGCTGCAGCGCAAGCTTTTCACGGAACTGCTGAACGCCTGTACGGACTGCCACGCCGCACACGCAACTGATCGCTTCCCCAATCTGGCCGTCGGTGCGCAGCAACACTCCCTGGTGCCGGAATGAGGCGGCCGGCAACTTCCGGTCAGTCAGCGTGTACACGTTCGACGATCTCCGAGAGCTCATGGCTGACGTCCGGTAAATATCTCCACGACACTCTGAGGTGCGTCATCACCAAAAAACAGCTGATGGTTGCGAGCAGTCTGTTGCGCCGCGGACGCGCTGCGAACGAGCATGACTTCCTCGTACTCTGCAATCGCAGCCTCGATGTCATGCGGATGCGCGCAGATCGCTTCGCCGAGGTCGGCACCATCACGGAGGGCGAGGTTGGCTCCTTCACCGGCGAACGGCGACATCAGGTGCGCAGCGTCGCCAATCAGTGTGACGCCGGGGAGTCGTTCCCATCTGAGGCCGATCGGGAGTGCGTAGAGAGGCCTGACGACAGGTGCAATTTCACCCGCGGTGATCAGGGCCCGCAGCTGCGGCGCCCACTCTGCGAACTCGCAAGCGATGTCGTTGAGCGCCGTTGACGGTTGGCTGAAATCGACCGTGCTGAGCCACGCCTGTGACCTGTTCAACGCAATGCATACGTGCAATGTCCCATTGGCATGTCGGTGGGCCAGTATTCCTTTCCCGGGCGCCACTGCCATCAACGTGCCGTTGCCAATCAGCTCCGCACTGGCTGCATGCCGAGTATCGCCCTCGGACAGGCTCGTCTCGATGAATGTTGTGCCGATGTAGGCCGGTTGCGCTGCGCAAAGCAGTGGCCGGATTCTCGACCATGCACCGTCAGCACCGATGACGCGATCGGCGGTTGCGCATGCTCCATCAGCGAATGTCAGTTGGTATCGACCGTTCCCGAGGCGACTGGCTTGCGCGAGCTTGTGGCCCCAGCGGATCGCATCAGCAGGCAGCGATTCAATCAACCGCTGACGAAGCTCACCCCTGTCCACTTCGGGCCTGGCGGCGCTGCCCAGACCCGGTCTGTCGAGCAGGACGTTTCCTCGCTTGTCGACCACTCGCTTGGCATCCTCGCCCGGGCGAACCAGACCGAGAAACTCATCATACAGGCCGGCCGCTTTCAGTCCTCGCTGGCCGTTGTACTCGTTGAGGTCCAGCAATCCTCCCTGCGTGCGAGCAGTCGCAGATGCTTCCGCTTCGTAGATCGTTGCCGCAATGCCGCCCCTGTGCAGAACGCGGGCGAGCGTCAGCCCTCCCAGGCCGGCACCGACGATTGCGATCGGGGAATTTACTGGGGATTTCGAAAAGCCGAGAGGTCTGACCATGGCGCGCTCCAGTCAAGACGGGCAACGCGCCGAAGGCACGAAGCTCGTAACAGGTCCGACGGATGTCGGGGGAACGCTGGCCAACCCAGAATACTGAGTGACGTGTGCGCGATCATCTGATCGAGTGGCGATTGCCACCTGAAAGCTGACGATCGTTTTTCGCGAGGCGTGAGTATAGCAAGCACGTCAGCGATTGGAGCGCCGGATCGACGCCGGTTACCCTGGGCCAGGAGACTGGTACTGCTGCCTTCTCATGTATATGAGCAGCGCCGGTGATTCCTGTGCCCAAGGGCCCTCCGTTCTTCTCTCGACGGCAGACGGTATCAAGGGTGATGCGGGCAAACTTTGCGTCCCCTCCCTGCATACTCAATGCGGACACCCGGTGCTAGCGTTCACTGAACAACGCCGCAACCAGCGCGAGGTCAGCGCGTATGCAATGCCTGAAACGGGCAGCACTCATGGCTTTCCTGATGATCGGGCATCCGATGCTCATGGCGCAGACGCCAGCTGCAACCAATGCACAACCGGCTCAACAGTCGAGCGTCTTCAAACCAGAGGAACTGGAGCAGATCGTTGCACCGATCGCACTCTATCCTGATGCTCTTCTGGCGCAGGTATTCATGGCCTCGACCTATCCGCTCGAGATCGTGCAGGCAGCACGCTGGGCCAAGGAACATCCCGAGATCAAAGGCGACGCGGTTGCCAAGGCAGTGGAAACGCAGCCCTGGGATCCCGCGGTCAAGTCGCTCGTGGCTTTTCCTGACGTGCTGGCCATGATGAATGAGAAGCTCGACTGGACGCAGAAGCTCGGCGATGCCTTTCTGGCGCAACAAAAGGACGTCATGGATGCCGTGCAACGGCTGCGCCTCAAGGCGAAAGAATCAGGCAACCTCAAGAGCAGCAAGGAACAGACGGTCAAGACCGAGCCTGCACCCTCCGGTGCGGCTAGCCCGCAGATCATCGTGATCGAATCTCCCAGTCCCGAGGTGGTCTACGTACCCACCTACAACCCCACCGTGGTGTACGGGACGTGGCCCTATCCGGCGTATCCGCCCTACTACTATTACCCGCCCGCCTATGTACCGGGCGCCGCATTCTTCACCTTCAGTGCAGGTGTGATCGTTGGCGGAGCGATCTGGGGCAACTGCAACTGGGGCGGCAGTGATATCGACATCGACATCAATCGCTACAACAACTTCAATCGCAACGAGATCAATCACAACAACATCGGCAACCGCGACGGCAACAGAAGCACGTGGCAGCACAATGCCGAGCACCGCAAGGGAGTCGAATACCGTGACTCTGCCACCCAGCAGAAGTATGGGCGCAGTGCCAATCAGCAGGGAACCAGATCCCGTGAGCAGTTTCGCGGTCGCGCCGATGAGGGCCGTCAGCAGATCTCGCGCGAAGGTGCTGCCAGTCAGCGCGACCTGAATGGCAACCAGATCGGGAGCCGGGATGCGGCGAGCACCGGACAGTATCGGGATCTGGGCAGCCAGCAAAGCCGCGATCGCGCGGCAGCACAAAGCCGCGACCTCGCCTCGCAGGATCGCGCCGGCTCAGCGCAACGTTCCGAGCGCAGCAGCGCAGCTACGCGCCCTCAGACCTCCGATGCCTTCAGAGACATCGGCAACGGGTCCGGTGCACGGGCGAGCAGCAGCCGTGGCGGTGCTTCGCGCGCCGGTGCTTCGCGCGGCGGCCGCAGACGCTAGGAGCGGGAGGAATTCAGCATGCGCACATTCACGGCTTTGCTCGTCACCATCGCACTCATGCAGACTGCCTGCAGCCGCTCGACGCCCCCGCAGACATTCGCCTCCGCGGATGAAGCTGCTCAGGCCCTGGTAGCCGCCGCGCAGACAGATGGCGCTGATGCATTAATGAAAGTCCTTGGCAGCAATGCCCGAGCGCTGATCGATTCCGGCGATGCCGTTCAGGACAGGAATTCGCGCGACAGGTTCGTTCAGGAATATTCCGTCGCCCATTCGCTCGAGGGCAATGAAACGGATGGCATCACGCTGAGCGTCGGCCAGGACCAATGGCCGTTTCCAGTGCCCATCGTCCGGCGCAATGGACGCTGGCACTTCGACACCGAGGCGGGCGCGCAGGAAATCATCAACCGCCGCGTCGGTACCAATGAGCTCGCCGCCATCCAGTCATGTCTCGCCTTTGTCGACGCGCAGCGGGAATACTACGTGCGCAATCCACAGCAGGATCCATTGCTGCATTTTTCCCAGAAGCTTCTCAGCAGCGAGGGCCAGAAGGACGGTCTGTACTGGCCGACCAGCGGCGATGAAGAGCCGAGCCCTCTCGGAGCCCGCTTTGCCGAGGCCCGCGCCGAAGGATATTTCCAGAACGGATCGACCAAGTCCGCAGCGCATCCGTATCACGGTTACGTCTATCGGCTTCTGACTGCACAGGGCCCGAACGCCAACGGCGGCGCTTACGAATACGTGGTGCGCGGCAAGATGCTCGGCGGCTTCGCGCTGCTCGCATACCCGGCCGAATACGGCAACAGCGGCGTCATGACCTTTATCGTCAATCACGAGGGCGTGGTATTTTCCCGCGATCTCGGCCCCGACACACCGCAGGTCGCGGCGAAACTGCAAACGTTCGATCCGGATCAGACCTGGAAACGCGAAGCGAGTATCGACTGATAGACGTCTGTCCAAGGTTCGGACCCCGCATCGATGATGCAGACCGAGCAGACCATACTGCGCTACTCGA